>JAFGVO010000414.1 GCA_016937935.1 Deltaproteobacteria bacterium
ACCGGGCCATGGCTAAAAATCGGCTCGGACCGATCCCCTCATAAATCGATATACCTGTCAAAATAGCCTACAGCGCAATTAGCTCTAGTCATAATAGAGAGAAGTAAAAACAGTCTTATTATTCAAATGCAATCTTTTTTATTTAAAAAAAAGATGGAAATGTCAGAATAGTGGGGGGTGTTAAATACCCCTTAAGAGGCTTCCAAGGAGGTCGGCGCCTGTTATTACTTTTCTTTTTTCACCCCAGAAAAGAACCACATCTTTGTCGATGGGGGCGTCATCTGTTTTTGGGTTTGCCTGGTTTAAGGTCTGATTATTTTTTAGGCGTTTTATGAGCCAGCCGATGTTGGTTTCAGTATCCTCAACAATTATTGGGGTGTGACAAAATGTTTCCACCTTGATTTTAGAATCACTAAAGAGAACCTCTCGCAAAAAATCATCAGCATTTAGTATCAGTCTTGGCTTTTGATTCTGGTCGATGATAACTACCCATTTCTCTCTGGATTTATGAATTGTCATGAGGAAAGGATCACCTGGTGATGATGTAAACGCCGGGAACATAGGGTAGTCCTCATTAAAAGGAATTGTAATGATGCTTTGGGGATGAATATTTTCTCCTTCATCAGCAACTTTAACATCATCGATGGATAAAAAGTTAATAGCTCCTATTCCCTCTGTCAGATCAATTTCGTTGTCGGTCTCATCGATATGTTTTCTTATGAGCATTTTAATATTGTTTTCGCGAAAATATTGAATCGACTCTTTACCAAGCCATTTATCAAGGAGCATGGCAGAGGGTTTTGCAACGGGATATAGAATCAGTTCATAAATTTTTATGAGAGGGGTTAACATTGATGCCATTTTCAGGGCGTTTCTTGAAAAATAGGCCTGGGGTGCAATTTCTCCAAACAGTGTAATTGCAAAGGTTGAAAAAATAAACGCTCCTACTCCGGCCAGAACAGAATCGGAAAGGAGGGTCAGTAATACGTTAATCCCCACATTTCCAAATAGAATAGTTGTAAGTAGAAAGTTACTGTCATCACGCATTGTAAGAATTTTTGCTGCAGCACCTTTGGGATTTATTTCAGCTTCGATTTCAAGCCGCAAACGGGTTATACTAAAAAAAGCCAGATTCAATCCGGAGAATATTGCTGACTGAGAGATGCACAATGCAATTCCAATCCAGACCAGTATTGTCATTAAAACCACTTCTTTCGTTTGAACATTATCATCTCACCTTGAAAAAGCAGACCTCCCCAGGGAGTTCCTTTTTTAAAATAGTGCCATTAAGGCTAATGAACAATCAAGTTACATAAGTTTAATAACGCATTTATTTAAAAAGGGCGATATCTACTTTTAAATTATCATCTGCCACAACATATTTTAGGGGAGAGGGCTTTTGTAAGGGGTCAATAGTCGTGTCAAGATCAGGGGAAGCGGAATCCGACCATTAATTCGAAGGCGTAGCCTTTGCCAAATTTAATTGTTTCAGATACTTTGTCCTGAACGATTGAATCAACCTGATCCTGGGTAAGGCCAAGGTCTGACTGAATTTGATCGGTTGAACTGTTTTGCCAGTCTATGTTTTCAATCTGATCCTGTGTGATTCCGTAGTCTTTTTCAAGATCAGCGTAAAGAGTTTTTGTATCGGGTATTTTGCCACGGATGCCCGTAGCTCCATACATAAAGGCAAACTCAACTACCATAGCAACATGTTTTGCAAAGTACCAGGTAAAACCGAGGGGAATACGGCCATAAATTTCAGCACCGTATTCGATATTATCCCCAAAGAGATATGTGCCGTGAAAGCCGATACCGAGATGGGGATAAAACGATCCCCATGATCCGCGAAATACAATATTAGTCTGACCCCCAAGGGCAAAAAGACTGCCCGAAACCCCGCTGCCCAAATCTTCGCTAAAACTTGAGAGGTCGCCTCCAATTTTTTCAAAAGCAATAAGCGGAGCAATTTCAAAAGCGATGCCGTCTCCTCCAAGATCAAGATGAACCTTGGCAACAAACGAGTTGCGCTTGTCAACCTGGAGTTTAATTCCGTTGTAATCGTATTCGGACCCGGGATAATATGAATAACCCACCTGGGGTGAGATGGAAAAACCTGAAAACCCGTTTGGTTCTTCGTTTGTATCTTCCCTGGGTGTGTTATCCGCAGCAGTGGCAGCAGTAGTGGTGGAAGGAACTGCCGGTGTCGGGTCGCCCTCTACAGGAGGTGATTCAACAGGAGGTGCTGGAGCTGGATTAGGAGCAACAGCAGGTGGGGGAGGTGGAACAATTTTAGGAGGAGGAGCAATTACAGGAGCAGGAGCAGGTGCAGGAGTAATATCAGGGGATAGGGGCGGCGCCTCGGCTGTGACAGGACTTGAAGGGGCCTCTGCTACAGGTTCATTTGCTTTTAGAGGTTCATTTAAAGATGGTACATCACTCTGTGCAAAAACTGTTGAGCTGTATAAAAACATCAATAGGCTAAAAACAGTAAGAGTAACTGGGCGAATAATTGTGGTCATATCAACTCCTTTAAAATTTGAAAATTATTAAGCAAAAGTTACTTTTATAAGCATTAACACTTTATTGCCAGTGTCAATTATTAAGAAGGTGTTTCAAAATGGTTTTTAGAGAAATATTTTTTAGATCGTACCAAAGCCCACAAGCAAGATCATTGAAGTCCCCACTCCCTGTATAAAGATTAGTCACACTTTATAATGTATAAAAAAGTTAATATTAAGTTCCCAACAAAATAACCTGAGGTGTTTAACAATAAGAAACAATTGAATAAGAAATTGTAGAAAGTGAGTATATATTATGAAAATTATTTTATTATCAGCATTATTATTTGTAAGTATTTTAAGCGGATGTATTGAAGAAGATAAACAGACACTTCTTGGTTCAGGTGAATATGCACCCTTTTCCAATCCTTTGCCTGAGCCCGGCCTTAATCAGGATGTGAGACTGTATTTGAATCTCGATTCCAACATTGTTGTTTTTATTGATGATGGGGGAGATGAACAAACCATAGCTATTATCAGAACTGACGATTCTGAATGGATATCAGGTTGTCATACAATGTCAGGAAGTAATAATCAGGAAATTGCTTATTTGGATATGGATAGTATTAAATTAGGTGAAAAAGAAATCTTTGATCCTGTAATAGTTGCTGATTGCGGAAATAGAGATACGATACGTATTCAACAAGATGAGTTTTCAGAAGGTGTAGAATTTATATTGGTAGATAATAAAGTATCCCCTTAAAAAATCGCGAACTACTTGTCTGCGGTTCCTTTTTTCAACAGACCCTTCCAGGTTATGCCCAAAACTGCCACTCTGAAAATTGAGACGCCGCCGGTACTTAAAAAAATCAGGCATCCACTGTTGGTAAAAGAAATTACTAACAGGATA
>JAFGVO010000415.1 GCA_016937935.1 Deltaproteobacteria bacterium
ATACAACGATGACAGGATCCGTTTCTAACCATGATAGAGCCGCAGTCGGGACATGGAGGAGCATCAACTTCAGCCTGAAATCCAATCATTGAAGAAGATGATGATTGAGCATCATCTTCAAGTAAGGATGATGATATGGAAACTGGAGCAGGAGGAATGCTGGTTATTCCATTAACGACTAATCTTCCTTCTTCAAATGGTTTATGGAATCTTAAATTTAACCATCTGAAAATATAGTCCATAATTGATTTAGCTATGGGAATTTCAGGATTACGGGTTATTCCAGAAGGTTCAAATCTTGTATGACTGAATTTATCTACAAGCACTTCAAGGGGCACTCCATATTGAAGTGCAAGAGAAATCGCTGTTGCAAAAGAATCCATTAGTCCAGAAACAACGGAACCTTCTTTAGCCATTCTGATGAAAATTTCTCCCACATGTCCATCATCGTAAAGGCCAACAGTGATGTAACCTTCATGACCTGAAATATCAAATTTATGAGTAACACTCTGACGTTCATCAGGAAGACGTCTTCTGCGCATTCCGGCTTCAATTCCAAAAGTGTTTAATTCCTGAGTTCGTTTTGAGGATGAATCTTTAGAAGTATTTAATGGTTGAGTTCGTTTTGAACCATCCCTGTATATTGCTACAGCTTTAAGTCCAAGTTTCCAGGCATCCACATAAGCCTCGAAAATGTCTTCGGCTGTAGCCTCTTTAGGAACATTTACAGTTTTAGAAATTGCACCTGAAATAAAAGGCTGAACAGCTGCCATCATACGAATATGTCCTGAAGGCTCAATGCTTCTCACGCCTTTTTCAGATTTAAAAGCACAATCAAAAATTGGAAGATGGTTTTCTTTTAAAATATCACAGCCTTCAATTGTACCCGTTTGATCAATGTGTTTTTCGATTGCAATAATTTCATCTTCATCATAGCCAATTTTTGACAAGGCAGCCGCCACAGAGTTGTTTACAATTTTGAGAACTCCTCCACCAACAAGACTCTTGTATTTTACAAGAGCAATATCAGGCTCAATACCAGTTGTGTCACAATCCATCATAAATGCAATTGTTCCTGTGGGAGCCAGCACTGTGGACTGGGCATTTCTAAAACCAGATTTTTCCCCTATTGCAATTGCACTGTCCCAAACCTCTTTTGCGGCTTCAATAAGAAGAGGAGAAGCAAGCTCTTCGTCAATACTGTCAACAGCATCACGGTGCATTTTTATAACTTCCATCATTGATTCAGCATTTAATTCATATTCCGAAAAAGGACTGATTCTGTCTGCCATTCTTGATGATTGAGCATAGGCCTCGCCTGTCATAAGCGCTGTTATTCCTGCAGCATAAGATCTTCCCGCATCGCTGTCATAAGGAATACCTCTGCTCATCAAGAGAGCACCGAGGTTTGCATAGCCTAGACCGAGAGGTCTGAAATTATGACTGTTTTGTTCAATTTTTTCAGTGGGGTATTGGGCATTATGAACAAAAATATCCTGCGCTGTAATCATTATATCAATTGCATGTTTAAATGTATCTACATCAAACTCCCCATCTTCTGTTACAAAACGCATAAGATTCAATGAAGCGAGGTTGCATGCTGAATTATCAAGAAACATATATTCCGAACAGGGATTGGAAGCATTTATACGCCCCGAGTTTTTACATGTGTGCCACCTGTTGCAAGCATCATCAAACTGCATACCTGGATCACCGCAAAGATGAGTTGCTTCAGCAATTGACGTCATAATCTCTTTTGCTTTAAGTTTTTCAATTGGACTGCCATCTTTTACAGCCAGAGTACTATACTCACTGTCATTGATAACAGCTTCCATAAAGTTGTCTGAGGCTCTTACTGAGTTATTTGAATTTTGAAAAAAAACAGAACTATATGCTTCACCGTTGATATCGCCGCTATAACCTGCATCAATTAAATCCCATGCCTTTTTTTCTTCATGAACTTTAGCATCAATAAATTCCCGAATATCAGGGTGAGTTGCATTGAGTATAACCATTTTAGCAGCTCTTCTTGTTTTTCCGCCACTTTTAATAACCCCTGCAAATGCATCAAATCCTCTCATGAAAGAAACAGGTCCTGAAGCCATACCACCAGAAGAAAGACTCTCTCTTGATGAACGTATTGTAGAGAGATTTGTCCCTGAACCAGAACCTCCTTTAAATAAATGAGCTTCAGTGCTGGCCAGGTTCATGATTGCTTCCATATTATCGTCTACCGAGTTTATAAAACATGCAGAAGCCTGTGGTTGAGCGTCAATACCAACATTAAACCATACAGGACTGTTAAAGGTTGCCATCTGATGAACAAGAATATGTGTCAATTCGTGTTCAAATGTTTCAGCATCATCTTCAGAGGTAAAATAACCGTCTTTACGTCCCCAGGTGCAAATGCTTTGAACAACTCTGTCAATAATATCTTTAACAGATTTTTCTCTATCCTGGCTGTCAGATTTACTTTTAAAATATTTTGAAACAACAACATTTGTCGCAAGCTGGCTCCAGAAAGACGGAATTTCAACATCTTTAAGATCAAAGATTTTTTCTCCTTTATCATTAGTAATAGATGCTGTTCTGTAATCCCAGTCAATTAAATCGTATGGGTGAACGCTTACTTTTGTAAGTTTGCGTGAAAATTTTAGTCCCTTGCCTCCATTGGAGACAGACTTTGTAAACTGCTGTTGTTTACTTTCTCTGTTTTTTTTACTCTGTTGTGTTGTGCTCATCCCCGGCTCCATTTTTTTGATTATGTTAAAAAAATAAATTATTACTTGAAAATTGCCCTAATTCGCCCCGCTATCTTTTATAAGATTTACATGAGCTAAATCATTTTGTTCAGTAATATCTACATTCTGTTTTTGAACTATATTGATACTTGGTGTCAAGAAATTAACACAATATCTTGTGGTTTTTTTTTTGAAACAAACTACATGTAGTGGTTTTTCTAAAAAAAACAATAGTTTAATAACAGCTTATACCCACTGAACAAACATGTTAGTAACAGGTTAGTAACGTTCAGTATTCTCATGTTCAGTAATAGACATGAAAAAAATTACTTCAATATGTAATTTATTTGATTGAATTTATTTTTTCAGAAATTTTACTTACAACAAGAGGAGGCACAAGTTCTGAGATGTCTCCGCCAAAAAGAGCAACCTCCTTTACATTTCTGGAACTGACAAAAAAAGATTTTTCAGATGTCATCATAAATATAGTTTCCAGACTGGTATTAAGTTTCCGGTTCATGTTGGCCATTTGAAGTTCATATTCGAAATCTGCAACTGCTCTTAATCCTCTAAGGATAGCACAGGCATTTTTTTTATGTGCGTATTCCACAGTCAGACCTTCAAAAGAATCTACTTCAATTGCTTTTTCGTTTATTAGCACCTCTTTGATAATTTCTTCTCGTTCAGCTACTGAAAATAGCGTTTGCTTGCTGCTGTTTTTGGCCACTGCAACAATAATTTTATCAAAAATACCAAGGGATCTGACAATAATATCAAGATGGCCATTGGTTATTGGATCAAATGTTCCCGGGTAGATTGCTATTCGTTCACTCAATTGTATATCCTGTCTGGAAAAACTCTGTTGAAATAATAATTTTGCAATTATTAAAGTTACTTATTAGTAGCAGAAAAATATATTTAATACCCTAAATTATATTGTTTTATTATGAAAATATTATTTAATCATCAGTATTTATAATTTCATAAATTTTAAATTTCAGCTCTTTTGCAGAATAGGGTTTTTGTAAAAATGCTGAAGAGTTAAAATCATCATTTCTATTTTTTAAGATTTCCTTTGAGTAACCGGATATATACAGTGTCTTAATTTGAGGAAATTTTTCTTTAAAAAGATCCGCAACTGCAAAACCATTTTGTTTTGGCATCATGATGTCTGTTATGAGCAAATCAAGTGTTTTATTGTGCTGTAATATCAAAAGAGCTTCTTCTCCTGAAGATGCACAAAATGTTTTATATCCAAATTTGCTGAGTATTTTACAAGTAGTTTTTCTGGCTATTGAATCGTCATCAATAATCATAATACTTTCTAAAGGAGGCGGAGGTATTGATGAAACGGATTTAGGTTGCTTTAGTTTTTCAGGAGAATCCACAAGGGGCAGATATATATTAAATGTAGTTCCTTTGTTCAAAGTGGAATCTGCAAGTATTGCACCTTTATGCTGCTTGGTTATTCCATAAACCATCGAAAGCCCAAGGCCAGTACCTTCACCAAGTTTTTTAGTTGTAAAAAAAGGTTCAAAGATATTGGATAAAACCTCTTTTGACATTCCATATCCCGTATCTGATATCCTAATATTTACGTATGGCTGAAATTTAATATTCATTTTTTTGCAAAGTTCAACATCACTTTGAATAACTCCTGTAGAAACAGTAATTGTTCCTCCATTAGGCATTGCATCCTTTGCATTGACAGCCAGGTTAACCATTATCTGATCAATTTGAGATGAATCTGCATATATAAAAGGGTCATCGTTATTAAATTCTAGAATAATATTGATATTATCACTCAATGTTCTTTCAAGCATGGAAAATGTATCAGTGATAAGGTCTTTAACGTTAATAATATTTTTAGAAAGAACCTGTTTACGGCTGTAAGCTAAAAGCTGTTTAACAAGTTTTGCAGCTTTTTGACTGGTTTCATAAATTTCACCTAATAATTTGTCTAGTGTGGTGTCAGGAGTTGTTTCCATCTGGAGAAGTTGAGTGTTTCCCATTATACCGGTCAAAAGATTATTGAAATCATGTGCAATGCCACCAGCCAGCTGTCCAACAGCTTCAAGTTTTTGAGATTGCTGCAATTGAAGTGTCAACTCTTTTTGCTGATTTACAGAACGTTTTAATTCGATAATGGTTGATACCTTGTCAACAGCAAGCTTTAAAAGCTGAATATCAATCTCCTCAATAAAATCTATGGCATCAAAACCCATATGACCTATAACTTCTTTGGTGCCTTCAATTGGAACAAGTAAAACAAATTTGCTTCCTGACATCTTGGCTATAAGTGGTGCCAGTGAACGAGAAGTTTTATTTTCCGGACCTTGAAAATCTGCAATAACCTTAACTATATCATTATCTCTATGTATGGTTGACTCTCTTTGGTGATAAACAGGATACCATGTGGAGCCTTCAATTATCGGCGTTTTTAATCCGATATATTTTACGCCGACTATTTTTTCAGCGGCTTTTAAAATCGTTTTGTTAAAGTTAGTATAAACCGCTTCTATCTCATCTTTTTCACCATCTTTAATTCTTAGCCAGGCATCAGAAAAATATAAATTATGAATCTCTTTTAAGCGATCGCAGGCAATTTTTATCATCTCATCAATTGAAATTGAATCACTTAAAAGGTTTGTGAGCTCACCAATAAGTTCAATGTGTAAAAATGTTTTGTCTACTATATTTGAGAGTTTTATATTTTTAGTGTTGTCTTTTATACTTACAAACAAAAATGAACTGTTTAGAAAACTAATTTTAATATCCAAAAATTTAAAAGTTGTTGAACCTTTTTTTTCAAATATTGTGCAATGGGTTTTACACTTCTCTTTTAAACTTTTGTTAATATTCTTAATAAAATTATCCGAGGTATAAAGAAGGTTGGACACTGAAGATAAATATTTATCCTGAATTTGAGCACTGCTCTTTTTAATATTTAAAATTGAAATCGCCGCTTCATTGATTGCAGCTACTTTGATGTTGTTACCTTTGAGTTCAAGTACAATTCCTCCAAAAGGGATCATTTGAACAATCTGATGGTAGCGTTTTAAATCATTTTTTAGAACATTTCTGACTGCAATCATAAATAAGTTATAGCCTGTTTTAAATATTCAGACAATTTATCCCTAAAAAAAGGAGCGCATAACTTTTAAATAATTAATTATTTTGATTCAATTATAATTGTAACAGGCCCGTCATTTATAGATTTAACACTCATATTGGCACCAAACCTGCCAGTTTCACATTTTATCCCGGCATTAGTTATTTTACTTATAAATTTTAGATACAGCTCTTGTGCCTGTTCACCATTCATTGCATTGATAAATGAGGGTCTGTTTCCTTTGTGAACTTCTGCTAAAAGGGTAAACTGACTTACAACCAGAAGTGAAAAACCTTTGTCTATAAGTGAAAGATTCATCTTTGAGTTTTCATCACTGAAAATTCTTAAGGAACAGATTTTCTTAATTATATAATCAAGTTCTTTTATAGTGTCATCACCGGCAATTCCGAGATAGACTAGAAGACCATCTGAGATTTGCCCGGTAATAATATTATCAACTGTTACTGATGCCTCTTTAACTCTCTGTAATACTGCTTTCATTTTAAATAAATATGATTATACATTGAAGTCACGCCCGCGTTTTTTAACTCTCTTCATTTCAAAAAGTTTTCCGTCAGCCTCTCGCATCAAAGTTTCAAGATCTTTATCTGAATTATCAATTGTTGAGGTTACTCCCATGGAAATTGAAAGTATGTATTTTTTATTTGAAGTGTGATTATATTTTAAAAGGATATTTTCAAGGCGTCTTAAAACTGTTTTTTCAAGCATTAAGTTTTCTTGAGAAGTTGTAAGAACAATAATAAATTCATCTCCGCCAATACGGGCAATAAGATCCTGCTCCCTAAATGTCTGCCTTAGAGCAACTGCAGTTTGTCTGATTGCAACATCACCTTCTTCGTGACCAAAAGTGTCATTGATTATTTTAAGATCATCCATATCAGCATAAAAAAGCATTAAATACTGTTCACCTTTTTTATGCTGGCGGATCATCTTTTTAGCCTCGTGCATGAATCCCCGTCTGTTATGGAGACCAGTAAGTTCATCAAGCATGGACTGAACCCTCAGCTCTTTCATTAAAAATGAACTTTTTAATGCACTGCTCATATGAAGTCTCAGCTCTTCAAACATAAAAAGAGGGATTCCCTTAGTGAAGCCGAATATTGCATATCCCAGATATTCATCTTCAAAAAACAGGGGCATATGAATGTAGTTTTCACCTGCTGTTTTATCAATTAAATCAGGAGGAAATAGATCCCCGGTATCAAACAGATTATCTCCTCTTGGAAAACTTACAATGTTCAAAGAATTATTATATCCTAGAAGCAACTGACTTTTCTTGGGAAATTCCCAGTTTGATTCAGCTAATACATCATCGCTGTTTTCTTTATGAAAAACTGCAAATACAAGTGTATTGATATTTAAATCCGGAAAACTCTGAAAAATTGCCTGTAATAGTTTTCGCTGTTCGAAAGTTGTTATAATACTTTGAGAAGTCTCTCTTATCATTAACTGAAAAAGTACATCCTGAAGAAAAGTTGTCCTTGCAGTACTTAATTTGCGTTCTCTTATAAATGATTGAGCCTGCTGAATTATTGCTCCCGCATCAGCTATCTGGGATACAGATTTAAAAAGAGCTTTAAGGTGAACGCTCAACTCTGAAAGGAGTGAACTCATCAGGGATATGTTGTCGCTGCAGTCTTCAAATTTAAACAGGAGCATGTCTATTTCATTTAAGAAGATCTCGCGTATTGAGGCTTTTTCCACATCCCATTTGAGACTGTCAACAAAGTCTTCTATGTAACTTTTTATCTTTTGAGAATCGAGACAGTTATCATTATTATTTTGAATATAATGATTACATACACGGATAAGGCTCTCGATAATCTCTTCTTTGTTTAATATTGCATCGGTAGGAGTTGAAGTCCGTGCGTTTCTAACTGATTCACTAAAGCATCCGCATGATCTTCTAAAAACGGGTATAGCCGCAAGTTTAATATTTTTTTCAGACGGTAAACCGTTTATTATTTTTAAAATACTCAATACAGCCTGTTTACCAAGCTCTTCCAATGGCTGGCTTACAGTTGTAAGTGATGGTAAGAATAGTGCTGCATCCTCAACATCATCAAATCCGGCAACTGCTATATCCGTAGGGACATGAAGCCGATATTTTTTTAATTCCTCGATAACACCAAAAGCAGCTTTATCATCTGCCGCAATTATTGCCTGAAATTTAATTTTGTTTTCAATTAAATATTTAACAGCATTATGGCCACTCTGATTAGAAAAATCTCCGTCAATTATAAGTTCATTTTTTATGGGAAGATTATTTTTAATTAATCCGGTTTTATATGCCTCAAGACGCTCGTCCGCTTCTTCATGACCTTTTGGACCTGTAACAAAAGCAATATCGTGTAAATTATGAATTTCAATAAAGTGGTCAATAAGCTTGATTATACCTTCACTGTTATCAACTTCGACAGATGGAAAATCACCAATCTTTGTTGAAATATTAATAATTGGTTTATCTGAAAACTGATTGACAAAATCTGTTGCGAAACTCATGCCGCGGTGTTCGGCAATTGACCCGGCAAGAATAATCAGACCATCAATGTATGAATTTTTTATAAAGTCTGAAACCACAGGATAGTGAACGTGAAAATGGCTGGTTTTATCCTGACTTGTGGCTACAAATGATATGACATTTATATTGTTTTCCTGTGCAGCCTTTGAAATACCTTCCCAGATATTGGATTGATATGATTCATGGAGACAGTCAATAAGAATGCCTATGGTCTTTTTGTCTTGATTATCTTTTGTCATACTTTTCTTGCTATTTATATTATCGTAAATATTTACTAATAAATAGTTCTAAATATTTTAAAAAGAGTCATAGGACAATTAGGAATAAATTACAATACTATTGAATATCCTTGAACCAATCAGCAATCATATGGTGTTTCAATAGTGTTTAATCTGGTATATATTTTATTCCGGGCGATTGCATAGCATAGTTAAAAGTTGTTGTTTCGTATCAAAAATAAGTGGCCAGATAATTGCAGCCTGTATTCTGTGGTGTAAAAAAAAGATATTTGTAAATTTTTCAGGCTTTACCAGTATTCGTAAGGTTTGCTTTATATGAGATGGAGGCTCGATGGTATTGATAATCTCATGTTTATAGAGCATATCAAGAAAAATCCACACAGCTCTCCTGCACCCCCACTCCTTTGCCCGTTCAATAATTTTTGCAATATCCACACTTGTATTTTGAAGGATAAGCTGGAGATCCCTTCTGGCTCGTTTTAAATTTATAAACCGGTGGACAGCGCTATGGAAGGCAATATGGCAGAATATATCTTCATCACTCATTCGCATACATTTAATATTATCAAAAGTTGAATGGTATGCTCTTTCCCATACTTGTTTGTGATTAATATAGAACCTGTCAGGGGAAAACAAAAATTGATGGGCTTCAAACAGAACTCTCTTTCCACCACCAATCTCCATATAAAACCCCATCTCATGTTTATCTGTTTCATCATAAGGAAGTTCTCTTTTGACAAAACCGAGATTTTCCATAATCTGGATAATTTTTTTCCAGTCTTCTTCTCTAACCATAAAATCAATATCAGCAATAACCCCTCTGTCTTCGTTTTGATAAACAGCTGTTAAAAGATGTGCACCTTTTAACGGGATAATATCAATTTTATTTTTAGCAGCCTCTTCTAATATTTTATCAAAATAGAAAAAGAGAATTATATACTGAGGTATCATGGTTTTTCAAACTAAACGGTAAGATGGTAATTATCAAGAATAATTGAATAAATCTAATCGATGGATGGGGGAGGAACAATTTTTTTCTGTATCGGGTGACAAGGAGGCTCCTCACCCCAAAGAAGTTTTCCATCTTCTCCATAGGCTGTGATGTGAGGCGTTTTGATTCTTTCATCTGTTGGAAGAGAGTCATAGCTCCAGTCATTTGATGCATCCCATGTGCAGCTTCCCCCGTCAGGTACACCAAAATCAACCTGGGTAGTTCTTGGACCTTTAAGTTTAACCTGTTCACCCCAGAATTTGTACCCTTCGTAGCTTAAGGTAAAGTACCAGGTGTTTTTAGCCTCTTCTGACTCTGTATCTTCACATTTAAAAGGGCCTGAAATTTGTGTTGGTTCACCAAATTCCGCAGCACCGTTGTCATAGGTTATTTTTGCAGTCATAGTTGCGGGATCAATACCTTTTTCTTCAAGCTCGGTTACATCGATATAATATCTTGCAGTTAAAAACTCATTATATCTTGGAGGATGAATTGATTCATTGATCATGGTAATTTCAACCTGAGATCTGCAATCACCTTCATTATTTATTCTACCCATTGTATAAAATTCATCAATGGGGGGTTCAATTGGAGGAAAATCAGGTTCAGGACACCAGTCAGCTTTTTTCCAGAATTCACCGTCTTTTTTACTTTGAAAATAGGTGTTGCCCGCAAGAGCTCCAACCCAGGCTGCGTTGTAATCTATTGTTACTTCGTTAGAACCAAAATCAGCTCTGTCATCAACATGGGTATCATCACAGGTTGGTCCGTTTACAAGTGCGCCCCAGATAATATGTCTGTTATCTTCGGGTTTTTCAGGAAGTCCGTAAATCGAAGCGTGGCCTGCAGCATGGTGGGGCTGAGTGGGAGTATTTGGAGAGAGTTCTGTAAATCCCATCATAAAAGATTTTCCTTCAGGATCTCCGTTAACCTCATTGTCACCCAATAAATACAATGACTGTGTTTTTGCCCATTCAATAATTCTGTCAGCATCAGGATCATCCGGGAAGTTTTTAGCATATGCAAGAGCTACAAGCTGTCCTGCACTGTTATAGCGTCCCATACCCCATGATACATCTACTTTGCACGAAAATCCCTGAGGAGATGCCTTGCCGTCAACCCATTGCATCGTATCAATTTTGGCAATCATCTGAAAAAGTCCTGCATACTTGTTATTAGCTTCTGTCATTTCAGCTGCAAGACGTACAAATACACCTGATCTCAGAGAGTTCCATACATGGGTCCAGCTCTCACTCCAGCAGGCATTTGTATCGGAATAACCATTCCACTTAACAAGTTCTTCTACACATGTTTTGCTGAATCCTGGGAGATTATAAAGCCATTCAATTGCTTCATCCAGGTATTTGTCGTCTTTTGTGGCCTCATAAAGCCATGATGCAGCCCAGGCCAAATCGTCATACGCATACTCTGATACATATAAACCACCTGCAGCCGTTGCAAGAGCAGACGGTTCGATACCTGCAAAGTTATAGAGGGCAATTGCGTAGTTAATGCATTTTTTCGAATATTCAGGGTCTTCCTCTTTTAAAAGAGCTCCCACAAGTGCAAGTGCCGCAGCGCTGTTTGCAGTTACGTCAGCTGCGGGGTTTTCGTGTGTTGCAAAAAATCCTTTGCGGGGACAAAAGGAAGGATCTCTTAATTCGGGAGGCATCCAGCCGCAGGTGTGATCAGAGTCGTCACCAACCTGATGGGCAAAACCTACTACATTCCACTGATCAACAGGGAGCGATTTATCTTCAATAAATGTTGATTTAAGAAAAAAGTCAGCAACCCATTTAATCTGATCAAGGGCTTCGCCTTCAAGTCCTGTTTTACTGAAAGCATCTGGAAATTCGTACATTGACCATGCAATTGTAGATGCCATATAACCCTGAGTGAGTTCAAATTTAATAAAGTCTCCAGCATCGTAATAGCCGCCGGCCAAATCAACTTCACCGTCACCGTCAGGATCAAAAACATCTTTATATTTATCTATGTATTCCTGTGACATATCAACGCCATTAGGATCCCCGGCTTTTAACAGTATATGGGCATCACTTAAGTGGGCATCACCTCTCCATTGCACATCTGTACAATAGACACCCTCTCCTGATTTGTTGACATTAAAAAACCAAAGAGCCATCTGGAGTGCCTTTGACCATAAACCCTGTCCACCTTCGCATTTTTTATCTGCGGGAAAATCAGGAGGGTAGCAGAATTCCTGGGCCTGTTCCCAGATTCCGTCTTCATTAAAAGACCCATAAGATGGATCGTATGTGAACTGGTCAATTGATCCATCACCTGAAGAGTCCGTATCAGATGATGTGTCCCCGCCAGAGCTTGTACCTTTTGGAGTCTGATCTTCACAGGCAACAGAGGTTATTACCAGTGCCCCTGATAAAAAACCCAATAGAATAAATTCTTTTAATCTCATTTTTCACCTCAATACTTAGGTTAAATTTAAGCAATATAAATTAGTTATTAATGTTAATATTTCTTATTAACAGCAGTTTAAGGATATCACATTAAAAAGAGGCAAAAATATAAATTATACAAATATTAAAAAATGGATATTTAAAAAAGCAGATTTGTACATCAGTTACTGAAAAGATGTTCATCTAAAAATAAAAAGCCCCCATAATTATAAAATGGAGGCTTTTTAAAAATTAAACTGTCCAGGTCAAAGATTACATCATGCCGCCCATGCCGCCCATGCCGCCCATACCGCCCATACCGCCCATGCCAGCAGCATCGTCATTGCTTTTTGGAGCATCAACAATTGCACACTCAGTTGTAATCATAAGACCGGAAACACTGATGGCATTTTGAATTGCAGAACGTACAACCTTTGTGGGGTCAACGATTCCCGCTGCAATCATGTCTTCGTATTTGTCTGTAGCTGCGTTGTATCCAAATGATTTTGATTTACTCTCTTTAACCTTTTGAACAACAATTGAGCCTTCAACTCCCGCATTTGCAGAAATCTGACGAAGAGGCTCTTCAAGAGCTCTTCTTACAAGTGAAATTCCAGGCTCTTCTTCTTCAGTAACAACAAGTTTATCAAGAGCTTCAATGCTTCTTAAAAGAGCAACACCGCCGCCTGCAACTATACCTTCTTCGACAGCTGCGCGAGTAGCATTAAGTGCATCTTCAACGCGATCTTTTTTCTCTTTCATCTCAGTCTCTGTAGCCGCACCAACTTTAATAACAGCAACACCGCCAACAAGTTTGGCAAGGCGCTCCTGAAGTTTTTCACGGTCATAGTCAGATGTTGTATCTTCAATCTGTTTACGAATCTGGGAAACACGAGAGGCGATCTCTTCGCTTTTTCCTGCACCGTCAACAATTGTAGTGGTTTCTTTATCAATTGAAATTCTCTTGGCTGTTCCAAGATCTTCAAGAGTAATTTTTTCGAGTGAGAGACCAACCTCTTCAGAAATAACTTTTCCACCGGTTAAAATGGCAATATCTTTTAACATCTCTTTACGTCTGTCACCAAATCCAGGAGCTTTAACGGCAGCTGCTGTAAATGTTCCTCTGAGTTTGTTAACAACAAGAGTTGCAAGAGCTTCACCATCAACATCTTCAGCAATAATTAAAAGAGGTTTATTCATACGGGCAATCTGCTCAAGTACGGGAAGAAGATCTTTCATGCTTGAAATTTTGCCATCATTAATAAGAATAAATGCATTCTCCAATACTGCTTCCATTCTGTCTGCATCAGTTACAAAATATGGTGAGAGATATCCTCTGTCGAACTGCATTCCTTCTACGGTCTCAAGAGATGATTCCATAGATTTAGCTTCTTCAACAGTGATTACACCCTCTTTACCGACTTTTTCCATTGCATCAGCAATCATGTTTCCAATAGTAGTATCGCCGTTAGCAGAAATTGTTCCAACCTGACTGATCTCTGTCTGGGATTTAACAGGCTCACTCAATGTTTTAAGATGCTCAACAATAACAGCTGCCGCTTTATCCATTGCCCGTTTAACAGCCATTGGATTGTGACCACCTGTTACAAGTTTTGTACCTTCGCGAAAAAGTGCCTGAGTCAATACTGTTGCGGTTGTAGTTCCGTCACCAGCAATGTCAGATGTTTTTGAAGCAACCTCTTTAACCATTTGGGCTCCAAGATTTTCAACTTTATCTTCAACATCAATCTCTTTTGCAACTGAAACTCCATCTTTGGTGATCGTTGGTCCGCCAAAGGATTTTTCAATTACAACATTACGTCCCTTTGGACCAAGTGTAACTTTAACTGCATTTGCTAGTGTATTTACACCTTTTAACATTTTGCTGCGAACATCTTCACTGAAATAAATTACTTTGCTCATATTAAACTCCTGATATTTAGGCAGTTAAATCTCATTTCTGCCTTTTTTTTACTATTTAACAACAATTGCAAGGATATCGTCTTCTTTTAAAATGATAACCTCTTCACCATCAATTTTAAGTTCTGTTCCGGCATATTTACCAAATAGAACAATATCACCCTCTTTTACACTCATTTTAGAAACTTCTTTGTCATCCCCGGTTTTTCCCGGACCCACAGCAAGAACCTTACCCTCTAAAGGCTTTTCTTTTGCGGCATCAGGAATGATAATACCTCCGGCTGTTTTCTCTTCTGAATCCAGTCTTTTTATTATTACTCTATCCTGCAATGGTTTAAGATTCATGATAACCTCCTGTTTAATCACTTATAAATGTGATACTTAAATAACTAAATATCTTTTTAATTAAAAAAGCACCAGCAAGACGCTGGCGACGATATAATAATCACACTTGTTATGTTGTCAACAGAGGTGAAAATAAAAAAGGATAATTAGAAAAAAAAGACCCGCTACCAAGGGCGTATGGTAACGGGTCTGACAAGAGAAGGAGCACAATCGTAAAATTAACTAAGCTAAGTAAATAAATCCAAGTAACAAATTAAGAAATAAATTAAGCTAAGTTAAACGCAGTTTTAATATTAAGTATCTGCGCTTGCATATACTTTAATGCAAAGTAAGTGCCAAGTTTACCAAACAATTAAAATTTATATTAAGCACATGAAATCATTAGTTTATTTGAATAATTTCATGTGCATTGAGGTAACTATATAAATAGAACAAATATTTTTTACTGACAAAGATGTCATGGCTCAGATTTAGTCTATGCAAAGTTTGCATAGGCAGCACAGTGTAGAATTTTAATATAACTGTATGTTGTTTAGTAATGTTCAATAATCAATAACTTATAAATGTACATGGCCAATTGTTATGTTTCATGATAACAAACATTTAAATAGCCTGACTGCACTATTTGCAGTTAGTTAAATAATTTCTAAATTAAGGATTAATTTTAATATAATGAAAAACAGATTCAGAGAAAAATTAGAAAAAAGAGAAACCATTATTTTTGACGGTGGTATGGGTACAACTCTTTTTGATAATGGAATTTTTATTAATAGATGTTACGATCAAGTTAATCTCCTTGACCCTGATCTTGTTAAAAGAATCCATAAAAGTTTTATTGATGCCGGCGCTATGGTTATTGAAACGAATACTTTTGGGGCAAACAGATTTAAACTTGCCACATTTGATCTGGCACATCAGATTCATGAAATAAATATTGCAGGTGCTAAAATTGCAAAAGAAGCTGCCAAAGATAAAGTTCTGGTGGCTGGTTCTGTGGGACCACTTGGTGTTCACCTGGAGCCGCTTTTTGGAAAAATTGACGGAAATGCTGCCAAAAATGCCTTTAAAGAACAGATATCAGCCCTTGTTGAAGGTGGAGTTGACCTGATTTTAATGGAGACATTCAGCGAACTTGAGCAGATGCAATTTGCTCTTGATGCTGTTAAAGAACTTAAAGATGAGTTAGATATTGATATTCCAACAGTCTGTTCTTTTACCCTAAATCAGGAAGGGACCTCTTTTTACGGGCTTTCAGCTGAAAAATTTGCTCTGGCCCTAGAAAAAAGCGGTGCCGACATGATTGGCATTAATTGTTCAACGGGTCCCAAACCAATGCTTGATGCAATGGAACGTATAAGAAAAGTTACAAATCTCCCTTTGATGGCAATGCCAAATGCCGGCCTTCCAGCAGAAGTTGAAGGACGTAAGATATATGTATGTTCCCCTGATTATATGGCTAATTATGCAAGACGTTTTGTTCAGGTTGGAGCATGTGGAGTGGGTGGCTGCTGCGGAACTACTCCTGATCATATAAAGGCTATTTCCGCCTCTGTAAGGCAGATTTCAAGTGAACAGCGCTCTTTTACCGAAACCGTATCTGTAATGCCTGACAATAATATTGCCATGGAGGAGCTTCCTTTTTCGGGAAGATCAAAACTTGCGGCCAAACTTGAAAATGGTGAATTTATTGCAACTGTAGAACTGGCCCCCCCACAGGGCTGGGATCTTGCTAAAATACTTGTTAGTGCAAAAGCTGCAAAAGAGGCCGGCTTTGATGCTGTAAATATTCCGGATGGACCAAGGGCATCGGCCAGAATGGGGCCTCTTGCCATGGCAGTTGTAATTGAGCGCGATGAAGATATTGAAACAATAATGCACTATGCCTGCAGAGACCGCAATCTTGTTGGTATGCAGGCTGATCTTCTTGGTGCATACGCATTAGGTCTTAGAAATATTCTGGTTATTACAGGTGATCCTCCCATTATGGGTGACTACCCCAATGCAACTGCAGTTTTTGACGTTGATGCTATTGGTCTGACTAAAATGATCAGCAGATTAAATACAGCTCTTGATCTTGGAGGACGTTCCATTAAACAGCCAACCGGATTTGTTCCACTTGTGGGTCTTAATCCCACAGCAATTAATCCTGAAAAAGAGCTCGAGCGTTATATTTATAAAGTAAAAGCCGGTGCCAAAGCTGTTATTACACAACCTGTATTTGACTCAGATCAGCTATTGAGCTTTCTTGAAAAGATACCTTCCGAGTATAAAATACCTGTGATTGCCGGAATCTGGCCTTTGCAGAGTCTTCGCAATGCTGAATTTCTTGCAAATGAAATGCCGGGGGTTTCAATGCCCAAAGCACTGCTCGACAGAATGCAGAACGCATATAAAAATGAAAATGAGAGAGAAGAGGGAAAACAGGTTGCCATTGATATTTTAAAAGATGTACTTCCAAGGGTTCAGGGAATTCAGGTCGCAGCCCCTTTTGGACGACTGAAAAGCGCAACAGCTGTTTTGAATGCGGCAAAAGCCCAGCTTAAAAATATAAAGTAGACAAGACAGGCTTAACAATAAAAAATGCTTACAAGACCAATAAAACTTCTAATTGTAAATCACAGATGGTGGTACCCGACTCTTGTTAACGGTGCCGATGTGGCCAACCATGAATTTGCAAGAAGGCTTGTGACAAAAGGCGTTGAGGTGAAGGTTCTGGGAATGGTGGCTCCGGATGTTGATGGAACTACCAGAAGGCGCAACTACACAGCTGATGGGGTAAAAGTTCAGCTTGTTCAAAGTGACTTTATAAAAAATCTTTCAAACCTGATTGAAAGTTATAAACCTGATATTGTATTAACTTCAACTCAGGGTAAAAACAGCGGTGCCGAAGATGTGGAGAGGATGGTAAATATTATTCTTCACTATTCGATTCCCGTTGTTCTATATATTCATGATCTGAATCCGGTTATGAATCTTTTTGAAAATTTAAAAGATGATCTTGCTGCTGTAATTACCAATAGTCACTATATGGCAGATAAAATTCAGGAGAAGTGGACAATAATTCCCCATGTAATTTATCCGGTACCAAGTAGTGTGACGTTTAAAGGTTCTTCTCATTTAACTTCAGAAGAGGGGGAGTTTATAACTTTTTTTAATCCCCTTCCCCATAAAGGGCGGGACATTGTAAATGAGCTTGTAAACACAAAATTAAAAGACCGGTCGTTTCTTTTTGTGGAAGGATTTATGGAGCCTGAATCCCACGGAATTGCACTTTTAAGAACCGGCAATGTGGTTCATGCAAAGAGATCTCCTGACGTGGCAAGTGTCTACCTCATGACAAAAACACTTATTATTCCATCCCAGTGGGAGGAACCCTTTGGAAGAGTTGCCCTTGAAGCCATGTATAATAAAATTCCGGTGATCGCTTCAAATACAGGAGGTCTCCCTGAATCAGTTGGAGAAGGCGGACTGTTAATTGATGACTATACAAATCCCGATGCCTTTGAAGAGGCAATTATAAAAATGGACGATGATGATTTCAGGCAGGATATGATTCGGGCAGGTCAGATTCACATGAAGAGATTTTCTATGGATAAGCAGACGGCACTTTTTATTAAAATCTTTAAAAAATTAATATAAATATTAAAGTTGTGCGCACATAAATTTTACAGGTATGAAGATGGATACTGATATAAAACCAAATATAAATGATGAGAAAAAAGGTATTATTAAATATTTAATTGCCCTGTTTCTTTTACTGCTTTTAGCCGGGACTGTTGTTTCTGTAGAGCTTACGAGAATACACTTCAAGACCCATACTGACAGTTCGTTTCAATCAATTTGTGCCCTTAGTAAAGTTGTTAATTGCGAGACTGTTGCAAAATCACAGTATGCAGTTTTTGCAGGTCTTCCCGTAGCAGTGTGGGGACTTGCCGCTTATCTGTTTATGACAATTTTTTTGCTGGTTCTCTTAAAAAAAGTTCCAGCCAGACCATTTCTCAATGTGCTTTTTTCTGTTGTTTCAATTATCTTTTTAGCTGTAGCGGCAGTACTGGCTTATGTTTCCCATTTTATTATAGGCTCCCTTTGTATTTTCTGTGCATCTCTCTATCTTATTAATTTTTTGATGACCGCAGTTTCAGTCTCAATATTTATACTCTCAAAAGAGAGTTTTAAAGATTCAATTATTAATGATTTAAAGACGCTTTGGCAGTTGAAAGTTCCAACAATCATAACAATATTATCAGCAGTTGCATTTGTTGTATTATTGATAATTTTAATTCCACCCTATTGGGAGCATAATAGCTGGAGTGATATTCCTGTTTTAAATTCCGGTGTGGATAGTAGCGGGCATCACTATATTGGAGCAGATAATCCAAAACTTACAATCCTTGAGTTTAGTGATTACCAGTGTCCCATTTGCAGATTTTCCCATAAAAACATAAGAATGCTGGTTGCTCCATATGCAGATAAAGTCAGATTAATTCACAGACATTTCCCCCTGGACCGGCATTGCAATAGCGGAATCAAGCTTGAATATCACGACAGGGCCTGCGAATTCTCCTTTGCCGCGGAATGTGCAGCCCTTCAAAATGACAGCTTCTGGAAAATGAATGATGCAATTTTTTCAATTCAGGAATCAGTTGATGCAAAAGATGTCAATCTTGAATCAATTTCGAAAAGTTTAAATTTAAACTTCAGCAAATTAAAAGATTGTATAAATAATAATGTGGAAGTTCATGAAAAAATACAAAAAGATATTCTGCGGGGTGATAATTTGAAGCTTCCCGGAACTCCGGTTTATTACCTAGGTAACGTACGAAAACCAGGGGGATTTACTGAAGAGGACCTGCTTAAGGCCCTTGATATTGATAAAAATTAAATAAAAAACAGCATAACCTTTAAAATTCAGACTCAAAAAAGTTTTTAATTATATATTTTAAGGCAACTATTTTTAATCTTCCTTGCAAGATTTGGTTTATTTGAATATAGTTCCATCGAAAAAAGTTAACTATATTTTGAGCAGAAAATGTTCTGTTTAAAATTTAAAATTACAACATGTATAAGGAGTTCAATAATGAGTACAATTACCAGCATTCACGCAAGAGAAATTCTTGATTCAAGAGGAAATCCCACAGTAGAAGTTGAAGTAGAATTCGCCTGTGGTTCAATTGGTCGCGCAGGAGTTCCATCTGGAGCTTCAACAGGTGAGAACGAAGCCCTTGAGTTAAGAGATGGAGATAAAGATCGTTACCTTGGAAAAGGCGTTTTAAAAGCAGTTCAGAATGTTAATGAGATTATTCAGCCTGCACTTATTGGTATGGATGGTTTCAAACAGGTAGATATTGACAATGCAATGATCGCTCTTGACGGAACTCCAACAAAAAGCAAACTTGGTGCCAACGCAATTTTAGGTGTATCTCTTGCTGTTGCCAAAGCTGCCGCAAGTTGTCTTGAAATGCCGCTTTATCGTTATATCGGCGGAACAAATACTGTAACACTTCCTGTTCCAATGATGAATATCGTAAACGGCGGTTCTCACTCTGATGCTCCTATCGCATTTCAGGAGTTCATGATTCGTCCAGTTGGCGCTAAATCATTTCGCGAAGGCTTAAGAATGGGAGCCGAGGTTTTTCATTCACTTAAAAAAGTATTAAAAGGTCGCGGATTAAGCACAGCTGTTGGTGATGAAGGTGGATTTGCTCCAACTTTTGACAGCACAGAAGATGCTCTTGATACAATTCTTAAAGCGATTAATGAAGCCGGTTACAAACCAGGTCGTAAAGCGGATGGCGGAGATGTCGCTCTTGCTCTTGACTGCGCAGCTTCTGAGTTTTATGAAGATGGAAAATACAACTATGCAAAATTTGAAGGTGAAAAAGGCGCTGTAAAAACAAGTGCAGAGCAGTCTGATTATCTTGCAGAGCTTATTTCTAAATACCCAATTGATTCCATCGAAGACGGTATGGATGAGAATGACTGGGACGGCTGGAAGATTCTCACTGACAAAATCGGTTCTAAATGTCAGATTGTTGGAGACGATCTTTTTGTTACCAATATTAAATACCTCAAAAAAGGTATTGATATGGGATGTGCAAACTCCATTCTTATCAAAGTAAATCAGATTGGTACATTAACAGAGACTCTTGACGCAATTGAAATGGCTCACAGAGCCGGATATACAAGTGTTACATCACACCGTTCCGGTGAGACAAGTGACTACACAATTGCAGATATCGCTGTTGCAACAAATTCAGGTCAGATCAAAACAGGTTCACTCTCCCGTTCTGACAGAATTTCAAAATACAATCAGCTCCTAAGAATTGAAGAAGAGCTGGGTTCCGCTGCAAAATACGGAAGATAATTAACCCCGCTCAATACCCCTCTAAAATCTCCAAAAACATTTTAATAAATATTCCAGACTGTAACAAAACAATCCAGAATTTCGTCCTCTGTTCAGATATAATTTTGTTGAAGCATCTGCCTCGTCAAGGGAAGGGGTACCCTGTAAATATGAAAAGTGTGATAGTTGCTGATCCATTTGAATACTTTGATTTAGTTTGTTTATCGAGAAAGGGGCATTTTTACCTCATGAACAATAATGAGGAGTTTGCGCAATAAAAAAAACTGGTTAAAGTATTAAATAGCAGGAGCGGTTAGAATGAAAAAAGCAATTTCACGAAGAGCAGCATTTAAGAAAATAACTGGATTATGGGCCCTGGCAATAGCTCAGCGGTCGTTTGGGTTATTCGGTTTTTTTAAAAACAAAGACAATGAACTTGAGCCTGATGCTTCGGGTAGAGTCAAACTTTCACTGAAAAATGTGTCGTATCAGCAACTGATGAACAATGGTTCATCTGTCAAAGTTGAAATCAAGGGATTAGGAAAACCGCTGATCCTCATCCGGAAGAACAAAGATTCCGTTTTGGCGATTTCCTCAAAGTGTACTCATCTTGGATGTGAGGTTAGTTTACCCCATAACGGAATAATTAATTGCTCATGTCACGGAGCGGAATTCAAGCCTGACGGAACGGTAGTCAAAGGTCCCGCAAAACAGAATCTTAAAAAATTCAGAACCGAGGTTGATAATAAAGAAATTACAATTTTTCTTAAATAGATGCCGTGAACGGGGTGGAAGGATCTTATGAGTATGATTTATACAAAAAGAAAAGACCACCACAGAATATTCATTGTTCTGATACTTGCCTTTGCATTGATTGAAACGGCCTGTGCCGGTGGTACGACTTCACCAAAAGCAACTCAGGGGACTCTATTGACAAATGACACTAAAACAGCACCTGATGATAACGCAGAAATTCGAATCGGGTTAAAAAACTATTCTCCGGTATTGCTGTCAGGCAGTTCCATTAAAACCGGCGGATTGATGTCCATGTGCCTTATCAACCAGTCCCAGGATGTAGGCATCGACTATTGGGATTACCAGATGCGGGTATTGTATATGGAAATCGGAAAAGAGAGAGACGTTAAAGATTCTCTGATACCCTGCAGAGGTGATGGTGAGACAATTATTTTAGGGCCGGGGGACGAAGACTGTTACTGGTTTGATTTTAGAGATTTTTCACCCATGCGGAACAGAGCATTTTTCGAATTGGAAGATGGATGTTACTCTACAGTTTTAGTACTCGGCGAAGATGCAACACGTATTCCCATTGAGTTGTGTTATCAAAACAATGAGCATAAAAACACCAGTAATCCAAAGTACAATACCAGGTTCCGCCCAAGACCCGGCTGTCTTAATAGCGAAAAAACAACTCCTGAACAGAACAAGATAAAACATTAAAAAATCTAGTATTATAAATGGGACTCATAAAACAGAAAGTTGAATTTGAAAATTTTGATTAGAACGTTGACAATTTTTATTTCGTCGCTATTGATATTTTACCTTTGCACGTTATGTGTGTGGGCAAATAGTGAGGATTCATATGCCAATTTACGAATACAGATGTGAAAAATGCGGTCATCAGTTTGATATGATCCAGAAAATGAGCGACAGCCCTGTGCAGAAATGTGAAAAATGCGGTGAGGAATCACGTAGAATTATTTCACAGACATCTTTTATGCTTAAGGGAACCGGCTGGTACGCTACTGATTATGCAGGTAAAAAGGCCCACAAAGAAAAGGCTGCTCCTGCTAAAGATGTCAAAGCTTCATAACTGTTTTTTTTATCATCTAAAAAAATTGAATTTAGAGTTTGATGTCAAGGAGATCTCTTTCGAGAACTTTTGAAAGTAAAAGGGCTTCTTCTTCGCATAGATCTCTGTCGTGACTGCTCCACTCTCGTGAGCCGGAATCCATGATAAGCCATAAAAAGATATTTTCACCAGACCGGGGGGTAACTTTTACACTTAAAAGAGCCGAGCTGCTGCATCCAAGCTCTTCAGACCATAAACCAGCCCATTCATCTCTTGAAAAAAATGAAGATGTTCTATATTTCGAAAGTGTCAGGGCGCCGTCAAAACTCTTTTGAGTTTCTAGCAGTTTTTTTATGCCTTTTCCCTTAAAACAATTCTTTTTTACAAAATCTGAAGGATCATAAGCATACAATATATCAACACCATACTGTTCGTCTGAATTCTCGGTTTTAATCAACAAAACTCTGTCAACCATAAAATCATAAGCCAGTGCTTTAAAAAATTCCGATGTTCTGACATCTATTTCAGTCTCATAAAACAGGATTTCATAAAGTTTTAACAGAGCAGCAACTCTTCTATCTGAAAATCTTCTATATGTTGTCCGTCTTTTAGTTTCTTCATTCATATAATTAAATTCTTTACTTTAAATCCAGTGAAAGTTTTTTGGAACAATAAGTGATAGTGAGTTAGGAAAAACCTCAACAGTATAATCATCTGCACCAATAAACTCCTCCCCATCCCGTTGAGCCGGCAGTCTTTTATCAACTGAGGGCCGTAATATTTTTATTTTAATCTTTTTACCTTTTAAGTCAGTTGTTTCAGAAAGTCCAATTTTTTCAATAATATCAAATGGTAAAGGATTTTTTTTATGTTTTACAACCAGTTTTCTTCCCCAGTCTCCAAGGCCTTTAAATATAGCAATTTCAAATAGTCCGTCTGATGCGGAAGAGTCCTGGGCAAGAAGCCATTCACCAGCATAAACAGATGTATTACTGATAATAATATCTGTAATGCCGTTAAAACTATAGATGGTATTATCAATTTCAAATTCTGTGCTAAATGTATCTCTTGTGAGCCAGTTAAGACCAAAAACGTGAATTCCTGCCCTTATATAAACAGTTTGATCCCTGTACATTTCTCTAATAACAGGCACCTTTTTAACCTTTTCAAGCTCTTTATTTCTAAAAGCCAATATTGCAGCTGAAAGACCCCAGCCAATAGAATCAAAAAAGAAGTCAGTTGATATCAAATTGTTGTTGATATCAAAAGCTTCCACTTTGCCAACATCAATACTTTCTGTATTACCCCTTAAAATTATATTTATATTTTCATCCAGATGATTAACAGATGATGAAATTCCAAATGATTTTCCCTGATCATTTGCTGTACCCGCAGGGAGCATTCCCATTCTCACCTCTGACCAGTAATCTGATTTAACTATTCCTTTGGCCACTTCATAAAAAGTTCCGTCTCCACCCATGTAGACAACAGTTCGAAATCCTTCATTGTTAATAGAATTTTTGACCAGATCAACTGTTTTCCCGTCAGGAAGTGTAGGCTTGAATTCAAAAGGAACTTTCTTTTCTTTAAGCATCTCAATTGCCAGATTGATCCTTTTTTTGGCTTTTCCACCTTGAGATGTGGGATTTGCTATGAGCAAAATGGGGCTTTTAGGAACAGAGGGAGGTATTGTAACCTTTTTTTTCATTTTTATCATCTTTAGTACAAATACCTCTTTTATTGAGTTAAAAGTTATTAAAATACTTTATAGAAAAAAAAACAGAATATCAAATAAAGACAGGTTATCTTTTTCTTGGAACAGGGGGCCTTGGAGGAGCCGGATGTTTCATTCCGGTTATGAATTCTCCTCCTTGAGGTCGTGGAGGAAAACCCTGAACCTTGCTGTCATCTTTTATTGAAGGTGATAAAAATGAAACCACACTGTCATCAGTTGCAATTCTCTGTCGCCAGTCATCATCAGATATTCCATCATCTCTATCGTTATTTTCTTTTGCTGCCGCTCTGATAAAACGGGGATCAATACCATTTAAAGTCTCTTTATGCTCTTTGACTTTTTCGATGGACCTTGGAGAAATATGAGAACGTTTTTCAGTTTCACTTGCAAATGCAGCTCTAACAAGACGCGGATCTACTCCATTTAATTCATTGCTATGTTTCAACAGTTCCTGCGTTGATGATTCTGCCGCAATATCAACCTGTCTTTTAAGTACATCCACAGCTTCATCAGCGCTTGAGACCTCTTCTATCTCTATCTCATCAATACTGATATTCACTGTTACCTCTTTTCTTGGAATTTCATCATCAAGGGAGAGTTCGAAAATATCAGATTCTGGAGACTGGTTAATATGGGATATATCTGAATATACAGCATCATTTTTATGAATAACAGGTGGTGGAGCTTTAAACGATGTAGAAGGTTCACCTGGAATGCCTGATTTTTGATTTTTAAGAAGTGGGTTTCTCGTAACAGCGGTTACCTCTTCATAGTGTTGCTGAATCACATCACTCATAATAATTTGTGCAGTTTTATCTTCCTGAACCAGTCCATTTTCAAGAAAGGATTCATCATCAAAATTCTTTGTAAAATGGGGCATTGGGAGTCCTGCAACATCACATAGAGCTGAAAGTAAAATTTCCGCATCTCTATATCGATCCTGTGGATTTTTTGAAAGAGATGTTAAAAGAAGATCCTGTAACGATGGTGTCAGATCCATGTCATCTTTTAAAAAATCAATTGGATTATCATTAAATTTTTTACATGTGAGCATTTCAGCAAGGATTACTCCAAGGGAATAAACATCACTTGTCAGTGTAATATCTTTGCCTGCAAAAAGTTCAGGGGCAACATAGCGTTTCCCTTTTTTTTCTTCCATGAATTTAAAGGCGACAACATCAGGAGGAAGGGCAGTTACCAATCCGCAATCAAGAACTTTGAGGTTTCCCGGAAGAATCAGAATATTATGTGGTGAAAGAAAACCGTGTGGCCCGCAAGCACTTTCTATTGAGAAAAGGGAGAGTTGTCTCAAAATCGGATAAATTTCGTTAATTGCAAAAGAGCGTCCTGTATCCATTCTGCTGTCTATGAGGTTTTCCATTGAGATACCCGCTACATATTCGTTTGATATATAGCATAAGTCATTAAAAACACCTGTATTTAATAGACGAACAATCATATCAAATCTGTTTTGTATGAGAGGATTCATGTTATCTAAAAAGCGCTTTTTAAGCTTCTGATTTGGAAGATATCCAGGATGAATAAATTTGAGAACAACTCTTTTATTAAGCTGTGAGTCCCTTGCAAGATAACTGACTCCAAAACGGCCGGTTCCTAAAAATTTAATAATGGAATATCTGGCCATTATAATCTGATCAGGCTCAAACAGATTCTCGTCTAAAAGAGTATTAATATCCCACCCGCAATCGGGGCAGGCATTGGGAAGCTGAAATTGTTTACCGCAACTGATACAGATCACTTTTTTTCTCTCAATATTTTAAGGTTATCATAATAAATTTCTAAAAATACATACTAAATAAAACACGTATACCCCTCTGTGCAAGCAAAAAAACAGAAACAAAACTCTAATTTGCAGTAAAACCGCAACCAACGACAATTTTTCATTAACAAATATATAAAAAAAACACAGTTCCTTCCAGTTACATGTGCATCCACAAAATAATTTGCAATCCATAACAATGTAATTATAATGTAGTTATGAGTGAGTTACATTTTCAATGGGATCCAATAAAGAATAAGTCGAATCAAAAGAAACATGGAGTCTCTTTTGAGGAAGCTCAAACGGTATTCTTTGATGAAAATGCACGAATAATACCTGATCCGGATCATTCAGATGAAGAAGAAAGGTTCATTCTCCTGGGAATAAGCTCTTCCACAAGATTATTAACTGTCTGCCATTGTTATCGAACAAGTACAGATCTGATTAGAATTATTACAGCAAGAAAAGCAACAAAAACAGAGTCAAAGTGGTACTCTGTAGAATGAGGATACAATGAGAAAAGAGTATGATTTTTCAAAATCAAAAAAAAATCCTTATGTGAAAAAATTGAAGAAGCAAATCACTATAAGAATTGATGAACCAACTATAGACTATTTTAAAGAACTTGCTGAAGATATTGGAGTTCCATATCAGAGCCTTATAAATTTATATTTGAGAGAGTGTGCATCTGAAAAACGAAAACTGGATATGCACTGGAACTAATAAATGTAATTATAAAACAGTAAAGAATCAGGTAAATATATTTTAATTACTTTTTGGGAGGGAATTTATTTTTTAACTCGTTCCGAGTACTGGCCTGTGCGGGTATCTACTTTGATCCATTCCCCTTCGTCTACGAACAATGGTACGTTAACTGTGTGGCCTGTCGAGAGTTTTGCAGGTTTTGTTGCATTTGTCGCAGTGTCCCCTTTTACGCCGGGAGCGGACTCAATAATTTCCAGTTCCACGAAATTTGGAAGTGTTATACCAATTGGGTTGCCGTTAAAGAAGAGCATGTCAACATTGATATTCTCGTACATAAAATTAATTGAATCCTCAACCTGCTCACGTGTCAGAGAAATCTGATCATATGTTTCATTATTCATGAATGCATAACCTTCACCATCGTTGTAGAGATACTGCATTTGTTTTTCTTCAAGATCGGCTTTTTCAACTTTGTCACCGCTTCTCCAGGTTTTTGCCCATTGAGAACCTGTGAGCATATTACGAACTTTACATTTATAAAGTGCGGTGCCTTTTCCCGGTTTAACAAATAAATATTCAGTTATTACGCAGGGTGACCCTTCCATTACAATTTTTGACCCTTTCTTAAGGTCACTCATATCTATTAACATTATAATTCTCCTTTAAAAAAACAGATAAAATCATAAAATTTATCTGAATGAAATTGGCTTGTACTATCTGTTTAAAAAAAAATCAATCCGTCAGTTACAACTCATAAAATGATATTGTACCATTTGTCCCGTTTTTCAGCGCTCTTTTTAATGTTTTTTGCCGTGTAAAGTTTACCGTTATTAACCCCGGGACAGAAAGTTTCAACACTCTCATGCCAGGCTTTTAAACTCTTTATGTTTTCAGTCCAGAAGGGCCAGGTACGGCACTGCATGGGCCTTGAACTGTAAATATCACACTGGTTTTTATCATTTAAAAAAAGGCATTTATTCCCTTTAGTTTTAAGATAGATATTTCCATCTTCATCACTTTGGCAATAAGTATTAAGAAAATCTATCCTGCTTGTTTTTAACAGCTCTGAGGTATTCTCAATGTCTTTATCCGAAAAATAGACATAGGTATTTTCACCATGGGTAAAACAGCACTTTGCACATCCTGTACATTCAAACCTTATCCCGTTTTTATAAAAAGTATCATCTGTGGACATATTAAACCTCGATAAAAAAAAGATTCTTATGAAGAAAATTGAAGTTATTTATCATTTTTAAGTATTGACTTGGCTGCCATATATCCCGAAACCTGTGCCATTCCGACACTGTGGGATGGAAAAACCCATGAGCCGGCAAGGTATAATCCTGCTATTGGAGTTTTGATTTCCATTCGGTCTTTCTGCTCAATAGTAAAATCCATGCCATAGGGAGCACCTTTATAATTGAGAGTATAATGATTTATAGTTTTAGGAGTCATACCTTCCTGATAGACAATGTGATCTCGAATTCCAGGCATTATATCATTTGCCATATTGATCAAAGTATCAATCATATGCTCTTTTTGCTTCTCATACTCTTTTTCGTCGTCACTCCAGTAATCATATGCAGAATATGAGTGAAGAACTATCGCGCCCATGCCTTCAGGTGCATAATAGCTGTCCGGAAGATTTGAATAGAATGTCATGGAAAGAGCACCTTCGTCCCATTTGCCTTCTATCATTTTTTTGTACATGAGTTCATGGTCCCAGGATGTATTATAAAAAATCTCATAATCGTTTATTCCCCAGTAGGATGCGGGAACATCCAGTCCAAGATAGACTCCTGCAAGTGAAGTTGACGGAACCATTTTTTCAAGCTGTTTAACTATTTTTTTTGGAGTTTTGTCTTTGCCGACAAGTTTATAAAATGTCTGAAAAGGATCTGCATTCGAAATTACATATCTGCTTGTATATGTTGTTCCGTCATCTGTTGTTACACCTGTCACATGGCCATCAGAGATATTTATAGAGTTAACAAGAGTGCCGGTTTTAATCTCTCCACCCAGCTCTCTGATTCTTTCTGCATAGGCATCAGATAGTGATGATGATGAACCCACAAACTGCCAGCCCCCATTTTGAACATAACTGTATTGGCCCATCATGTAAATCAATGCCCATTGATTGGAAGGGGGTGGTCCGTGATACAGCCAGAATTGTGCCACCGCGGCTTTAAGCTTATCATCTGTAAAAAAATCATCTAAAACTTCCTGAAGAGTGTTATTGTTATATTTGGCCAGAGTATGCTGTTTAAACGGAATTGCCATTTTAAGAAACATTGATTTTAAAGGGGACCCGAAAAAAACATCCCTAAGCTCACTTGCTTCAATTGACATATCTTTTATAGTTGCAAAATATTTCCTTATATTCTCTTCTTCCCCTGGCCAGTGTAAAACCAGTTCCTCAATAAAATTCTCTACACCCTCTTTCTGTTCAATTTCCATTCCGGGAAATATGGATTTTCCAAGAGATGGTATACGGATCATTTTGACTTTGTCTAAAACTCCGGCTTTATCAATTATATTTCTTAAAAATCCGTCTCCACCCCCAAGGGACATTTCGTGAAGAGCTGTATCAAATGCAAAATCACCTCTCACAAAAGATGAGGCACATCCGCCAACTTTATAGTGCTGTTCTAAAAGAAGCACCCTTTTACCGCCAACTGCAACATGAGCAGCTCCTGAAAGCCCGCCCATTCCCGCGCCAACAACAATTACATCGTAGTCGGTATTTACAGTCTTAGGTAATGGAACAGTTGCACATCCCCAAAAAGAAACTGAAATAGACCATATTAGCAAAAGAATACTATATGAATTTTTGAAATACTGCTTCAAAACAACTCCTGTGTCTGCCCCTGTTATTTTAATAAAAATTGATATTTTAAAGAG
>JAFGVO010000416.1 GCA_016937935.1 Deltaproteobacteria bacterium
CTGTCCCAAAACATCCCTTTTCAGGGTGGGGGCATGTTATGAAAAAAACACCTTCAAAGTGGGGGCATGTTTATGAAAAATGACAGTGAGAACTTCTGACATCTACTGTCATTCTGGCACTTATTTTCATTTAGACCTGTTTAGAGGTTAAAAACATTTTCCTTTTACTTTTTTGTTGCAGACCGGGGCTCCACATTGGTAGCAGATCTCATTTTTCAAAATGTTGTTTTTAAAAAATCCGGTTATATTTTCTAATGTGGTTATGGCTATCTGATCTAATGCTTCACGAGTTAAAAATGCCTGGTGGGATGTTATTAGAACATTTTTAAATGTTAATAGTCTTGCAAGCTGATCATCGCTTATTATTCTATCCGAAAAGTCCTCAAAAAAGTATTTATCCTCTTCTTCATAAACATCGAGTCCGGCAAATCCTATTTTTTCAGTTTTAAGGCCGTTTATCAAGGCTCTCGTATCAATAAGAGCGCCGCGGCTTGTATTGATAATCATAACTCTGTTTTTCATTGATGATATTGCCTCCTCATCAATCATATGAAATGTATCTTTGGTAAGTGGACAGTGAAGGGATATAATATCAGATGTTTTTACAAGATTACTTAATGATGTGTATTGGAGCCCGGTATCTTCTTCGAATTTTTTATCAGGAAACGCATCATATGCAATTACCTTCATACCAATGCCAAGTGCGGTTTTAGCAAGAATTTTTCCGATATTTCCTGTTCCTATTATTCCAATTGTTTTGCCTTTCATATCAAACCCGGTAAGACCCACAAGTGAAAAATTTCCATCTCTTGTTCTGTTGTATGCTTTGTGAGTTTTTCTGTTAAGCGTAAACATAAGTGCCAGAGCGTGTTCAGCTACAGCATTTGGTGAATATGCGGGAACTCTTACTACATGTATTTTTCTGCGGGCGTATTTAAGATCGATGTTGTTATATCCGGCGGATCGCTGTGCCACAAGAGGAATCTCATTTTCAACAAGAAAATCTATTATGTTTTTATCAATTTTATCATTTACAAAAGTACATATAACGTCAGCACCTTTTGCCAGACTTGCAGTGTTGATATCCAACAGGTGCTTATAATATTTTATTTCCACATCGTAGTTCGGGATGAGATTGTTGAAGGTTTCAATATCGTATGGTTTGGCATCAAAAAATGCAATTTTGATTTTGTTGCTTTTTACAGACATATTACACTCCTTTTAAATTTTAAAGATGTGTTTACAGCGTTCATTAGCAATATAAGCATCTCGATACGGATTTGCTGTTAAGATTCAATAATTTTATATTTAACAGAATAAAAAGATGAAGGTAATCCATCAGGTCATGATGCCACCACTGTCAGTTTAATTTTTTCCATACTCTCAGGGCTTCTGATACGCCCCAGGCCTGGGCGTCGCAGCCTCTTTGTCTGTGGGGGAAATCGCCATCTATGATTTCGGGGATTTGTCCTATGCATCCCTCTTTTATAAAATAGTCCATGCTTAGGAGATATGATCTGGCGGCCTTTTGGGCGTTTTTATCATTTGGCCATGCCATAACTATTGCTTCGCATAACATGGGGAAAGGCCAGGTCCAGGCTGTTCCGTTGTGATATGCGGGTTTTCGTTTTGTATCTTCGTCACCTTTATACTCGCCCCAGTAGGGATTTACAGGATCGTTCAACAGTACTCCATTTTTTGAATAGATACCAAGGGGAACCTTTACAGTTAAAGGAGCGAGACTTCTGATAGCGCCTGGTATTACCAGATGAGAGATGGCTGCCATTACAGTGCTTTTTGCTTTATCGCCTTTTATAACTCCCAGACTCACGGCCATTATTGCATTTGATCTTAATGCTGTATCTAAAGCACCATCTTTTGCAGGGGTGCCTGATGTTGCCTTTATAAGATCGGCCATAGAGCCTGACTCTGCATCATAGAACATTGTTACCAGTGACTCATGGGCACTATTTGCAAGGGTTTCCCAGTTTGACGGCTCAATCATGCCCGCTTTTTCGAGTTTTGTAAGATGCCTTAAAAGACGTATCCACATAACCTGAATCTCTATTGGGTATCCCTCTCTTGGGGTTCCTGCGGGATGATTGGTGTCCATCCATGTAAAGTGAGAGGGGCTCCACACAAGGGAACTCTCTTTATCCATATAAATACCGTTTGAGGTACCGTTTTTATAACCGTTTCCAATGTCCTCAAGAACCTTTGATATTGTTCTGCCGTCCCCTGTATCAAGGTTGTAAAAATCATCACCCTCAAGTTCGACAATATCTTCAACAACAATTCCGTACCACAATGGGGCATCGCTTGTATCCCTGTTGCTGTGATCATGACCATGAATACTGTTTGGCATTGTTCCGTTTTGAACATACTTTCCAAAAAGTTTAAGAATCTCCGCAACCTCTTTGTGCCTGCCCCCGGCGAGCATTCCCCTTGCTGCAATAAGTGTATCCCGGCCCCAGTCAAGAAACCATGGATAGCCGGCTATAACAGTTTTTTCTGAATCTCTTTTTACAACAAAACCGTCTAACGCAATAGCGAGAGCTTTGCCAAACTCATCTTTCAACCCGCTTTGAGCAACAATTTTATCTGCAGAATCTTTTAATATCTCTCCTACTTTATCACCGTCACTCTCAGTGAGAGGCTGGTTGTTTCCAAAGGAGTAGGCATCCGCGTCCATTACAAGAGTAAACTCACTGGCCTGCTGGAGGTCTATCTTAAACCACCCGGGGCTGAAACTGTTACCTGTTGGGGTCTGCCCTCTTTCACTGTCAAACACATGGGGAATATCTCTTCTGTAATCGGGCTCAAGATAAAATTCACCCTCCCGGCAAAACACATGGAGCTGATTTTTATCAGACCTGTTAAAGGTAAAACCTCGTTTGTCCGAATTAACAATTATCTTTTTTGCAATTGCACTGTTGTGCTTTGAGGTTTCATGAAAATTGCGATTCTCAAGGTCTACTCTGATTATTAAATCAATATGAGTAATTTCAGAAAAAGATTTTCCCTCGGGAATTTCAATTTCATTTCGATTAAATTTAAGAACAGTGCAGTTTCTGTTTGGCACCATCATGGCTTCCATGCTTATATTAACAGCAACACCATTACAAGCTCCGGCCTTAAACGAAAGAGCCGCAGCAGAACCTAATGCTATCTCTTTTAACGATGATTTATCAAGGGGCTGACTAAAACCGTCTGTCACAAGCCAGGCTCTTATATTTTTGCAAAGAACCTCCCTGTCCACAGGCCATCTCTCATTGGCATTTACAGCAAGAAGGGCATCATATTTGGAGTCAGTTCTTCCAAGGTCCACCTGAAACCTGCTCATGCCCCCTCTTCCGTTAGTCAGAAGAACAACACCGTCTTTATTATTTTTAAAATCA
>JAFGVO010000417.1 GCA_016937935.1 Deltaproteobacteria bacterium
AAAGCACCGTGAGTACAGGTGTGGCTGTCTCCCATAATTACAGTATATCCCGGACGGATAAAGCCCTTCTCCGGAAAAAGAGCATGGCAGACTCCATTTTGACCAATATCAAAAAAATCTTCAATTCCGTGTCTGTTTGCCCACTCTCTTAATACCTTTGATTGAATGGCACTTTTGGTATCTTTTGGAGGGTTGACGTGATCGATAACCGCCTTAATTTTTGAGGGATCAAAAACCCTGTCTTTTTTGCGCCAGACAAGATCTGTAATAGCAATAGGTGTGGTTATTTCGTGGCACATTACCACATCGAGATTAAGGACTTTTGTTCCTTCAAACGGCTCTTTAGTGAGATGAGTCTCAAAAATTTTCTCTACAAGTGTTTTTCCCATAATTTCTCCAAATATTTTTCTGGTTTTAAAGGACTGTCAGCTCTTCAAAGTATCTTTATAAATCTTATAATTGAGGCTGTCGCTTATTGCTGTAAGGCTTGCTTTAATAATATCAGGGGAGACCCCGACTGTAGACCATATTTCATCGCCGTCACTTGACTCGATGAGAACTCTAACCTTGCTCATTGTGCCGTCATGACCATCTAAAACTCTAACTTTATAATCAAGAAGGTGAACTTCTGACAGTTTAGGATAAAAGCGGCTTAACGCTTTTCGTAAAGCTGCATCAAGGGCATTTACCGGGCCGTTTCCATCAGCGGCAGTATGCTCTATCTCATCACCGACTTTTATTTTCATTACTGCTTCTGAGTATCTGTCCACATTTTCATCAAACATGTCATTGATTTTGGCATATGGAATTTCAAAAAATGGAGTGTATTTATCAAGCTCTCCCAAGAGCATCAGTTTAAAAGAGGCCTCTGCGCCGTCAAATTGAAGTCCCTCGTGCTCGAGAGTTTTAATTTTTTGTACAAAGTCACCGCTGAATTCACGATTATCAGGAAGATCAATCCCGAGTTTTTTAGCCATATAGGTAATATTGCTTTTGCCGGCAAGATCAGAGACAACAACAGTTCGTTCGTTTCCAACCTCTTCTGGGCGAATATGCTCATACATTCTTGGATCTTTAAGAACAGAGCTAACATGAATTCCACCCTTGTGTGCAAAAGCTGATGATCCGACCCAGGGAGCCCTGTGATTTGGAATCTGATTTGTTATCTCATCAAAAAAGAGTGAAAGCTTAGAGAGATTTTCAATGTTGTTATTGATTTCTCCCAAATTCATATCTTTTTTAAGAACAAGGTTAGGGATAACGCTGCATATATTTGCATTGCCGCATCTCTCTCCAAGGCCATTAATGGTTCCCTGAACCTGCATGGCACCCACTTCAATTGCCGCAAGCGTATTTGCAATAGCCAGATCCCCGTCGTTGTGAGCGTGAATTGCAATGTTTGCACCGGTTTTTTCAATAACATCTTTAACGATCAACGTTATTTCATCAGGAAGAGCTCCGCCGTTTGTGTCACAAAGAACAAGCCTGGAAGCTCCACCGTCGTGTGCGGCTTTTAACATATTTATTGCAAACTCAGGGTCGTCTTTATATCCGTCAAAAAAGTGCTCCGCATCAAAAAAGACTTCAAGTCCTTTGTCCTTTAAAAACTTGACAGATTTATAAATAAGCTCCTGATTGGTTTCATCAGTAATTCCAAGACTCTCTTTTGAATGAAAGCGCCACGTTTTGCCAAAAATGCAGGCAACAGTAACTTTAGATTCTAAAATCTTATTTAAATTAAGGTCGTTTTCAATATCATTAACGTCTCTTGCAGTGGAACCAAAAGCAACAACTTTACTGTTATTAAGCTTGAGTTTCTGAACATCCTTAAAATATTGTTCATCTTTAGGGTTGCTCCCCGGCATTCCCCCCTCAATATAATGGATGCCGAACTCATCAAGTTTGCGGGTAAGAAGAATCTTGTCAGCCACAGACACATTGATATATCTTGCCTGGGTACCATCTCTTAATGTTGTATCATATATTTCAATTTTTCGTTTTTCAGTCATATTTTGTCTAATCTTTTCAATATATTTGTTTAAATCAAACAGTTAAAAGATATTTAAAAGGGATCAGACAAAAAATCAATACTTATAAATTTCTTTTAGAAACATTAGCAAACCCATCAGGCTGATCGGGATGAGGATTAAATCTTACTTTATTCTGCTTTTGTATTGATAATGAATAATTTTTTTAAAATGTTTCTTGTGAAGGTTTACTTTATTTGGCTTCAGGGTCTATTTGTATGACATTGTAATTAAATTAGATAGAGGACCTGAAAAGTGATTATTGAGGCGGAAATCATAAACGGTTTAAAGCATAACAGTCAAAAGGCTCAAAAGAGGTTTTTTGTTGAAATGTTCAATCCCCTATATGCTATCTGTTTTAAAATTCTCGGCAGAAAGTCTCTGGCAAACGACATTGCCACGGATCTTCTTACTGACTTTATTTTTAAATATGTTCATCAGTTATCAAATCCAAATGGTGCGTGGTCTTATCTTAGGCTTATGGCTGTGAGACGTTCAATTCGTGCTCAAAATCGCAATAATAAAGATGTCAGCTACGAAGAAGATACCCCTGGTATTGTTTCAACTAATATCAGCTTATCTGGTGTTTATTTTGATAATAATACAGATGCTGAAAATCGGGCACTTATGAAAATTTTACAAGAAAAACTGGATAAATGTCTTGAGACCCTGACCCCTAAAGCTCAGGCATCAATTCGTCTAAAATATACAAGAGAGCTTGCAGACGAAAAAATTGGACAGCTTATTGGATGTTCTAAGCAGTACATTGGCAGACAGTTGAAAAACAGCCTTGTTCTGCTTCAGAAATGTCTGGAATCAGGAGGTGTTAAAATATGAATGAGTTATCAATATTGCCGGTAAGCGTTTCAATGAATGAGATTGAACAGCTTTTAAGGAGCAGAAATATATTTGAAGATGATGACTGTCCGCAAATGGAAAAAATCGCGGAAGCTGTTGATTCCGGTAAATCACTTAAAGAGATAGAGCTGGCTTTTCCCCATGTGAAAAGTTGTGAAATCTGCCAAGAGAGTGTTTTGTATCTTTTAAATAATCCTGAACATGTAACTGTTACCCACCGTAGTTTTATAAAACATGCTTCTTATCTGGCCGCAGCTGCACTGATATTAATATCTGCGGGCCTGTTAATATTTAATTTTAAAACAGATAGTGACAAAGCTGCTGTAAATCCCCAAATGATCCCAAAGGGGAATATTGACAGTATAAGGGTTGCTGTGCAGCGTGGAAATTATCAATTTGAACTTTCGCCAATGGATGAAGTTGAAACAGGAGATGCCCTTGGATTTTTCTATTCCAGTCCTAAAGAGGGATATCTCTTTTTGTACAGTGTTGATGCTCAAAAAAATATTACCAGACTGTTTCCCGCAGAAGAGTCTGACAGTGCAAGATTAAAATCAGGCACAAATGTTTCGTTAAAGAACGGTGCCGTTGTAACCGATGGAAAAAACTGCGAGTGGCTTGCTGGTGCTGTATTTGATTCTCCAGTAGTTCCTGCTGATGTGCTTGGTCAGTTACAGAATGCTAAAATAGATATTGATACATGTACTCTAAAAGTTAATTTTAACAAGGCACGAACCATATATGTTATGCCCCTTACAAGACAGACAAAACCATGAAAATTAAATACACATTTATATTAACTATCATTTTGTTTCTTCAGGTTTTGAGCGTAAATGCCGCAACCATGCGCTATGCACTGATAATCGGTAATAACGAAGGTATTGATTCTGATGGGAGGCAGCCATTTTCTAATTTACAAAAAGCCGAATCCGAAGCTGAAAAATTGCGGGACAATATTGTAAATCTTTCTAACTTTTCTAAAGACAGCAGGCGTACAATTCTTCTTACAGATACAAATAGAGAAGCTGTAAACGGGGCTATCAGACAGCTTATTGAACAGAAGAAAAAAGATGAAGCTGTTTTGGGCAGTTTTGAGTCTGTGTTTCTCTTTTATTTTACAGGGCACGGACTTCAGGGGAAACTCCTTTTAACGGACGGCCCGCTTTTTGCGAGGGATGTTGACACTTTTTTTAAACAGATGAATGCCAGTTTTTCAGTGGGTATTTTTGATGCCTGTCACAGTGGAAGTCTCTCTCCAAAAGGTATAAAGCCAACTGTGGGGCTTAATATGATTAAGGAGATGCCCAAAGAGGTTTTAAATGCAAAAGGGCGCATCTGGTATGTCTCGAGCAGCGCCAATCAGATAAGTTACGAAGATAAAGATATTGGTGGTGTGTTCACACATTTTTTTATTGAGGGACTTACAAAGGGACGAATGGAAGGCCCTGGAATCACCCTTGACAATATCTGGAATTACGCCCGAAATAAAACAGTTGAATACACTGCAAATCAAAATATCAGACAGATCCCCGAAGAGCACATATCAAATTTAAAAACCAGTTCACCAGTATTTTTTTCGTTTCCTCTAAAAAGAAAATCCACTCTCATATTGTCAGAAAAAATTGGGGGCAGACTTGTTTTGTCTTATGCAGACGGACAGCTTACAGAGATAATTGACAAGAAGCCCGGACATAAAAAGCGTGTGGCAGTTTATCCTGGACAAGTTACCATAACAAAAGTTTCAGATAACAAGACCTATAAAATGGACAGTTTTGTTATTGGAGAAGATGATACATTTGTTTTGAAAACAGGCGAAGATAAAATGATAAACATCGGTCTGGGTGTTCGCTCCAGAACTCTTTTTGCAAAAGGTGATTCAGTTAAAGCTGTTTCAAACAATAAAACAGTTGTTATGGAAAAACAGAGTAAGGGGTTATCTCTTTTGACAGGTGTTTCATACGAGTTTGCAATTACCGAAAATTCAATACTTTATCCAAGACACTCAATAGGTGTTCCTTTACAGTTTGATTATGGAATGTTTACAGGGGCTGTTAATATTAACTACAATTTTGATAAGCATAATTATCCCGCCTGGGGTTATTCTTTAAATGGAATAGGAGCGGATCTTCGAAGCGGGGTGGGGCTGAACGCTGGCAAAGCAAGACTCTCTATCTGTGGAGAGTTTAAATTTAAAAACAACTGGCAACAGTTTAATGACGGTCCCGCAAGAGTAAAACAGAGTTATGGTGCAGGGGTTTTTGGGGGAGTTCATATAATGACTCGCAGCTTTTTTTCGGGCCAGCTGTTTGTAAGTGCTCTGGCAACTTATGGGCAGGCAGTAACTATTAACGACAACTATATTTTAGGAATGACCGTAACAGTAGGATTAAATCTATTTTTACGAATTTTATAGGTTTACCTCTAACCCCCTCCCGGGTCTATTGTTTACAGGCAAATAATTGCTTCTTTTTTAGCAAGGAGAAAACAGATGAATAAAAAAATTTCAACAAAATTATTGTACGGTCTTATCCCTCTATTTTTTACAGGATGTCTAAATTCAATAGACGGTACACCATGCATGTCCAACAGTGACTGTGCAAGCAACATATGCACAAACGGAGTTTGCGAAGAAGATACAGCCGGGGCAATAGAAACTGACTCTAATATGGAAACCGGCTCTGATTTTGAGACCGATACATTTGAAAAAGTTACCTACGACGCTTTGGATATTTTACTGGTTGTTGATAATTCAAATTCTATGGCTGAAGAGCAGGCGATTATGTCCAACTCATTGGCTACATTTATAAACGGATTCACTGCTCCCCTTAAAAATGTTGTAAACTCTTCACTTAAAGATATAAGAATTGCTGTGACCACAACAGACATGGGCCTCCAGTGGGACGGAAACCCGTTTATACCAGATGATTACGGAGCATTTGGTAGATTGGTTTCAAGTAGTTCGAGATATTTGGAGTATGGTAACAATGGGGCTCTGCTAACTGATATTTTAGATCCTACCGCTGAGGTTGCACTGAGTTCCGGTCAGATACAATGTACCCAGGTTCTGTATCAGTGTCCCGAAGGTTGGTCCTGTGATAATATTGATGAATATGGAGAGGGAACCTGCACAGCCCCATCACCTGAGTTATTAACGTTTAATTGTGGAGAACTTGCAAATAAATATTTTCCAATTGATCCTCCCTATATTTCAATATCTACTAACAACACTTTTGGTTCAACAGAAGCAGCATTGAGTGCAGCATGTCTTGTAAACACGGGGAATAAGGGGTTTGGTATTGAGCAGCAGCTAATTGCAGCAACAAAAGCTCTTAGTGATGATAACGGGTTTTTAAGGCCAAATGCAATTACTCTGGTTATTGTATTAAGCGATGAGGATGACGGATCTTTAAAAGACGGACCGGTCTTTTTTACATCAGATGAGGCTAATAATTATGATTATACTATGATTAATGTTGCTCTTGGAGAAAACCCTGAAGCACTGTTTTCATCAACAGAGATAATTGATAAATTAACTGCCGCAAAAGCAAAACTGATTGGTTCTGCTCAGGCAAAAGATAGCACCTATCTGCTCTCAATTGCAGGGGTACCAATAACAGAAAAGTGTCAGGGGTTTGGAGATGAGATTAAAGAGTGTCTTGATGTTCCTCTGTTAAATGGTACAGTTGGAGATCCTGCTATTGAAGAGAGAGTTACCGTAACAGGAGGTGTTGCGTATTTCTATGAAAATGCATGCGAGCGTTATGACGATGATGTACCAATAACCCTGGCGGTACCTGGAACACGATTTGTTACTGTCGCACAGGAAATGGGTGAAAATGCGTATATTTACTCAATTTGCAACCCGGACTGGAACAGTGCGTTTCTTGATGTTGCAAAAGCTATCGGTTCAAAAATAGAATCCTCCAAATAATCCCGCACATAATGTTGATTGAGAAAGCTCCCAAAGCCTTTCTACGGCGGTAGAAGGTGTCTGGCATTGTGCCAAAGGTGTTTTTACCCTTATTTAATTGTTATGATTATATTTGATTTGGACTTTGCTTTTGAAGGAGTTTGGGATGTTTTTAATCTGCTCTCGTCAACACCTTTGTCTGCCAGGTATTTTTTTACTGTATTTAGTCTGGATTCAATAATTTTTTCGCCGTTTTTAATTTGGACTGACTGAACTTCGATTGTCAGCTCTTTGTTCATATTTAAGATATTGTAAACCATATCCATTATAGCAGTAGATGTTTTGCCTGATATCTCTGTATCTTTTGCTTTAAACGATAAGGGTTTTAAAAGAAGAATTTCATTTTTTGAATATTCAACTCTTACTCTGCCTTTATCAGCACATCCGTCACTGTCATCTATTGAATTAAAAGTCTCTTTACTGTCAGGGCATTTATCCATTTTGTCAGGAACACCATCCATGTCGTTATCAAGCTCAGGGCAGCCGTCGTCATCCTGGAAATTGTCAAAATCCTCGCTGATTTCTGGACATTTATCAATTTTGTCCATTATCATATCCCCGTCGTTGTCGTCATCAGGACACCCGTCTTCGTCTTCAAATCCGTCGTAGTCTTCGGGGCTTTCGGGACATTTGTCATTGGCATCCATGATGTTGTCTTCATCCCAGTCGGGAGGCTTAATCTGCTCCTCTTCACCGTTTTCGTTGTAAAGAGCGCCATCACTTTTTTTATGTTTTCGCTGTTTGTCAGGTGATGTGTAACTTATTCCCGCAAAAACTCTAAAGGGAGGGGAGCCCACTCCTGGCAAAATTGCTGCACCAAGCCCGCCCATGATTCCAAGTCCCGAATCAAAATCGTAGTGAACTCCTCCGATAATTTCTAAAGGAGCTGATGCAAGATCTTTTTTTACAGCCTGTTTTCCAAATAGTTCAATAATTACTCCAAGTCTGTCAACAGTTTCAATATCAACAGCACCGCCATATGTAATGGCAGAGCCAACCGTTGCAAGGTAGGTCTCTTTTTCTTTTGCAATAAGGTATCCTGCGTTTATTCCCATTCTGATTCTGCCGGTCTCCATTCCAAAGGCAACTTTCGGGTGAACCGTTAAAAATGAGTCTCCCATAAATGAGTCTTCTGCAACCGCATTGCCAATTGGAAAAGTTATTACAGGAATAAGGGCAAGTGAGGCTTTTATCTTTCCGCCGCTGTTATGAAACAGTCCCCCCAGAATATCCAGTTTAAGATGAAGTCTTAAATCTTCCAGACCTCCCGCATTTATACTTTCAGAAGGGGTTGATGCACCGGGAATACCCTCAGCTTTCTGATACATCACAACCGGAATGGCAATGCCCGCTTCAAAAATTCCTCCAATTGCAAGTGCACCCAAAATTTCTCCATCAACCTTGTGGCTTATAACCGGATCTTTATTATCACTCCAGTCTGTGCACGTATTATTTTCTGCTGCGTTGCACTGTCTTATCACAAGAGGGTGGTACTGGTAGTTGAACAGTGCGGAAGCTTTTAAGTGCAGCCCTTTTGGAACAGACGCCCCTTCAACAGTTATAAAACTGTTAATACCGGGTGACGCCTGAAAGTTTCTGATGCTGAAAGATTGTGCATTATCCTGAGCACCGGCTTGTAATGAAAATAATATTAATATGCTAAAAAACGAAGATAAGATCAGAAGATGTATTTTTTTCAAAATGATTCCTTTCAGTTTTAATATCCAACTATTTAATTTTTACCATATTTTTCCTTAAGTGCATACAATTTGATAAATTTGTAAAAGCTATGTTATGAGAGGTTGTCTTTATGAAACAGGAGAAATAGATGACACAAAGATTAGACGATGATTTTGGATTATATGGAATTTTAACAAACCCTCTTTTGGGGTATGAAAAGCTTGCAGAAATTATGGTTGATGCAGGTATTAGAATTATTCAGCTGAGAATGAAAGATGTTGATGATGAGACTGTTCTTAAAACTGCTGTTAAATTGCGGAAGTTAATTCCGGCAGATGTTTTGTTTATAATTAATGATAATCCACACATTGCCAAAGATGTTAATGCAGACGGCGTTCATCTGGGGCAGGCTGATATGACATTTAATGAAGCCAGAAATATTGTTGGTCCCCATAAAGTTATAGGGCTTTCAACTCATAATCCCCTTCAGACAGTTGAAGCCTGCAGCCTTAATCCTGATTATATTGGCGTAGGACCGGTTTTCCCAACGCCCACCAAAAAAAATCCCGACCCGGTTATCGGTTTTGATGTAATGAAAAAGATGCTTGATTTATCGACTGTTCCCGCCGTTTGCCTTGGAGGTATCGAACATTCAAATGTTAATGATGTACTTTCACATGGTGCGAGGAATATTTGCGCAGTGAGATGTATTAATAGTTCGGAAAATCCTGAGATTGAGATTAAAAAAATGCAGGAAGCAATAAGGAGATTT
>JAFGVO010000418.1 GCA_016937935.1 Deltaproteobacteria bacterium
CAACATCTAATAATTTCAAGCACTTACAAGATTGAAACCCCGTTTTTTATCCAAATTTAACAAAAAATTGTCGAAGTCGGGCTAACTGCTTTTTACAATAACCAAATTCTGTAGGATTTTCATCAAAATGCTGTCATGTTTCGATGATTAAAATTGAACTGAATTCATAATTAAATGATTAAAGATGAGATTCTGCCAGTTTTAGTAGAGGGTAACTTTAGCGCTGAGGCCTTTTGTTTCAACGGGTTCTGAACCGATGTCATCAACAGCTGCAATGATAACGTCAATTAACTTGCCGGCCATTGCGGGACATGCGTGCCATCTTGCGAGTGGTTCGTCAGTGTTTGGATCGTAATCTTCGCCTGATGTGCATGTCTCAGCTGATGGAACTGTTCCACCTGCTGCACAAACTTCGGGCATAACAAAGCCAACATTTGCATCACCCCACCAGTATGGGAATTCAAAGTCTGACCATGGAATGTCAACACATGATTCTGAACCGTCCGGTTTAAGAGCAATCTGGTAAAAGGGATGTGCGCAGTTTTCATCTGTACAGTGACCGGCATTCCATGCATCAGGTCCTGTAGTGTAGTCTGTTACAAGGTAAACCCATGCAATATTCTGAACCTCTGTTGGAGTAATGGTTGCATCAGCAATATCATAGAGTCCCTGAGCCACATAGCGTGTTTTAGGGAATGCGTTTTTAATCTGACCTTTAATACATACCTGAACACCAGTTTTAGCAGAAGCATCAATACATGCTTTGGGTTTGGCTACAAGGCCTGCACCGTAAAAGGACATCTGAGCTCCCCACTGGGAACCATCTTTTGCAGGATACTCCTGGTCTGGAAATGCACAGTATTTATCTGAGCCCATCGTTAGCGATTTGTATCCTGTTGGGAATGAGAGATCACATACTGCAATGGATTCAGATGAAGAGTAAGAGTCGCACTGGGTGTTTCCGCCATTTTCTGTGTCAACAGGTACACTTTCGTCATAAGCATCAAGAGTTGGAATCTCTTTTTCGCAGTTACATGCACCAAGAGGCTGACATGCTGAAGGATCCCCGCAGCCATCTTCTGCAGAAAAACCGCTTGTCATTGTCGGGCATTCTGCAGTTGCTACAGCTGTTGTCCCTGTTCCGAAAGTAATATCAACAGACGTTGTCGGATCCATTGTTACAAGAACACGACCCTGTGGCAGGTTTATGAATTCTCCTGAGGATACAGCAGTTATCTGAGTGTCAGCAGGCCCCTGAAGAGAAACAGTTACAGGAGTTGCGTATTTAACACAGTCAGCATCAGAGGCACCGTCAAAAGTTAGAGTGGTTCCTGAAAGAACAGGTGTTCCGCAGTGTGCGCGGCTTCTTCTGTATTTAATGATGTCAACGTTTTTGCCCATCCATATCTGTCGTGCATCCTGGCGGCAAACAACATTATCAAGGTGCTCCTGATAAAGTTTAAGAGTAACAGGCCCCCATCCGTGACCGTCAGAAGAGCAAGTTGGTCTGATTGAGTGGAGCTCTCTTAACCCCCATTTACCTTTTGCAACAGCGATGTTTAAGTATGTGTCTAACTGATGGTCAAGACCATTCATTGTGTATTCAGATGCCCCGGTTGTGCTTTCGTTATAAGCATCAAAGAGAATTCTGAAATCAGCAAGGGGATCCGTTGTGTCAACATCCCAGCTGTTGAGTTCTTCTGGGTTGGCTTCCCTGTCACCACCGCGGGAGCCAAGGTATCCCTGACCCTGAAGTATTGTAAACATATTGTCGTCAGCAACATCAAGGGGATAAACATAAAACTGCATATCAAGATTTGTCGCAGTCTTGATTTCTTCTCCTGATGTAATAAGCTCGTAATCAAGTGCTGTTTTTGAGTATGAGTTGAGCTCAGTAATATCTGTTGTAAGAAGATTTCCTTCCATATCTTTCATGATGGATGGACATACTGTTGTACAAGCTGCTTCGTCTGCACAAACAGAGCACTGGGAGAGGCCAAGAATGTTTGGATGTGTAATTGAGTGGTTGATAACTTCCCCTCCTGCGGCATCCATCTCTTTAACCATATCCCAGTAAGGTGCTGTTGCAGTCTTATAACCAACACGTGTACAACGGCTTACAATAATACCCCATCCAACTGGAAGCTCGCGGCTTGAAGCCTCTTTCCAGCCCTCTTCGGTTCCTGTCATCTGATAGTCACAGATGTCGTCGTGAACCATTGAGTAGGCAGCCCTTGCACCGTTGCGCCAGTCAGTAACAGCTTCAACTTCAATAGCAGAAGATGGAGATGGAAGAACAAGCTCACCATTTATACTTACGGCACCTTCATTAATTGATTCCTGAACAGCAAGAACTTCTGAATCAGCTTCAACATCAGTTCCGTTAAAACCTGAGTCCACTGGATTATCAGTGTCATTAGGGTCCGTATTGTTTGGATCAGTGCTGTTAGGATCAGTACTGTTTGGGTCAGTGCCTCCATTGATGGAACGGCCACTGTCACCGCATGAGGCTATGAAGAATGTCATGAGCCCTGTACTCAAAAGAGTAAGCAGTAGGTTTCTGTAAGTTTTTTGGTTTTGCATGGATACCCTCCTTAAAAAGTGTTTTCTTAAAAATATTTATTAACTATTTTAATCCAAAATTTCGCGCTCTCAACTCCATGAATGCTTTTTAGTAAAAGCAGATACATAAAGTTCAGATTGTTATCCAAATGGCAAAAGAGGTTCTCACGCTTTTGCCTTATTACAGTATATACGAATTTAATCATAATTGTGTACATTTTTTATTAATAATGTACAAAAAAATATTTATTGAGTAATTTTGAACATATAGAACCCTGCTTTTTGTGTAAAAATGAACATTTACTGTCCAAAAATGAATATTTAATCTCTCAAAATGAACATCTGATGTTTAAACCTTTAAAAATTTGCTCTTAAAAAATAATTTTTATGTTATTAACTCTGCCTGTGCAAATCGTTTTGCAGTGTTAAAAAAATTTGATTATTGAGAAATTTAAACAGTTGATTTTGTAAAGGAGCATCATGGCCAATCTTAAAAAAGCATATAAAACCATAGTAAAGGACAGCTTTCCTGAAGATATGACAATATCATTTGGCGATCAGACTTTAAAATATAAAAAGCGCACCTGGCAGATTGAGGATGAGGGTGAAGAGGTTGAAAGAGGGCTGAGGTATGGAGAAAACCCAGGGCAGGAGGCTGCTCTTTATGAGCTTATAAACGGAAATCTTGTATTGGGTGATGTTAAACTTATTGAACCGGGTAACGGTCTTGTAAGTGCTCTTGATGAGAAGAGTATGGTTCAGTTTGGCAAACACCCGGGCAAAATCAATCTGACAGATATTGATGCGGCACTTAATATTATAAAATACCTTATGGATGAGCCCGCAGCCGCGGTTATGAAACATAACAATCCCTCTGGTGTTGCCCTTGGAAAAGGAAGTGCTGACGCAGTTGAAAAAGCTTTTATGACTGACAGACTTGCAGCCATGGGCGGATGTGTGGCTGTAAACCGTCCCCTTGATAAAGCCGCAGCTGAGTTTATTGCTGCCAATTATGTTGAAGTTGTTGTTGCTCCTTCATACGAAGAGGGAGCGATTGATATATTAAAAGAGAGAAAGAATTTGAGAATTGTTGAAATTCCAAAAATTGACAGACTCGGTGACTACAGGGATATGCGCTTTTTAGATTTTAAATCATTAATTGACGGCGGTCTTGTAGTTCAAAGTTCAATGGTAAGCAGGATTCGCACAAAGGATGATTTTATTGCTGCTGAGGTATCTTCTAAAAAAGGTAATCCGACAGTTTGTGAGCGAACACCAACAGATGAGGAGTTTAGAGATTTAGTTTTTGGCTGGAATGTTGAGCTGGGTATTACTTCTAACTCGGTTATCTATGTAAAAGACGGAGTAACAGTTTCAATTGGTACTGGAGAGCAGGACAGGGTGGGAGTTGCAGAAATAGCAGTAACCAAAGCCTACACTAAACTTGCAGACAGACTCTGTTTTGAGCAGACAGGCAAACCCTACAACGAGTATAAACTCGAAGTTGAAAAAGGAGCTGCAGATGCTGACAAACTAAAAGAGATTGACGCTCTTGCAGCTGCTGAAAATGGCGGACTTAAAGGTTCGAGAATGATTTCCGACGGATTCTTTCCTTTTAGAGACGGCGTTGATGTGGGAATAAGAGAAGGTATTACAGCAGTGGCTCAGCCTGGAGGCTCCATGCGCGACAAAGATGTTATCATGGCTTGTAACGAAGCCAACCCCAAAGTGGCTATGGTATTTACTGGTCAGAGAGCATTTAAACATTGATTATGATAGAAATTATACAATCCAGACTATTACTTGATGCCTGTTTTCCTAAACATGGATTTACTGCCGGTGTTAACTTTTCATATGATGCCGGTGAAGACAAAACCGTTGTCCAGAGCCATTTTATGGACCTTAAAAATCAGCTTGAAACTTCACTTCCTCTTTAGCAGGTAAATCAGATACACGGAAGAAGCTTTGTTGATACCTCTAATGAGTCCATTTTAAGCAGTGACTGGACTGATGCACCCAAAGAAGAGGGGGACGCAATAATCTGTTCAGATAAAAGTGCATTTGCAGCAATAAGAACAGCTGATTGTGCACCGGTTTTAATTGCATGTCCTGTAACAGGGCAGGTTGCAGCGGTCCATGCAGGGTGGAAGGGACTAAGTAAAAGTGTAATTAAAAATACAGTAAGAGAGCTCGAAAAAAGAGGCGCTTCTTCAATGAAACTTCTTGCTGCAATAGGTCCTTGTATCTGTGAAAAATGTTATGAAGTGGGTGAAGATGTGGCAAAAAGATTTCCCGAATCATGCGAACCCGTAAAAGGCAGTCCGGGCAAATTTATGATGGAGCTTGCACTTGCAGCAGAGGCCTCACTTATCATAGCAGGCCTTACAAGCAGTAATATTGACAGACTTGACATCTGCACAAGTTGCGGGGATAGAAATCAATTCTCCTACCGTGCATCAAATGGGGACTGCGGTCGCCAGCTTTCCTTCATTGGTTTTTAATTATTAGAATATTCGAAAATTTTTAGAAACTAAATTACAGCCAGCACAACAATCAGAATTATAATTACCGCAATTGCTGCTGCTCCCAGTTTTGCATACTTTTGTGCAAGCTCATACTGTTCTTTGTCATAGGAATCAACTGCAAGCTGATACTGCTGCTCTTTTGTCTGAGCGGCAATGAACTTTTGAGATTTATCATTAACTTCAATTGCAACAGCTTTTACCGATTGGGATGTAAAAAGTTTATTAACAAAAACTCTCTCTCCAACTGCACTCCAGGCCTTTTGAATTTCAACAGATTCACCTTTTGCCTTTTGTGTAATTGCATCTACAGTTATTTCAAGCTCTTTTTGAAGAGCTGCTTTTTGATTGTTAAAGTTATGAATAATTTCGTTTTTGGACGCGAGTATATCCCGGTTTTCCCCAAGGGCAGTTTTAGCCTCTTCAAAAGGTGTCTTTAAAGAGTCCAGCTCTTTTTGTTCATCTTTAAGGCTGCTTAAAATGGGAATATGCTTATTGTCTAAATCGGCGATATCTTTTAAAAGACGTGCTCTCTCTTCTTTTGGTTTTTCGAGATCACTGTAGTCTTTCTGTCGTTTTTCAATAAGTTCTTTAATATTTCTAAGTTCAATCTCCCGTCTTTTAACCATTGCCGAGGCTCTCTTTAAATTTGTATTAGCCAGATCAAATGCTGTCTGAAGTTTTATCTCTTTAATTTTGTAAGGCTTCATCTCTTCTTTGACACCTGAGACTGCCACATTGATTTTTTCAATCTGCTCATTGAATTTTTCGTTAATCGAATCAGTTTCTCTTTTTATCTCATCAAGTTTTTTATCAAGAACAAGAGCCTTTTTAATAAGCCTGGCAACAGTTGCATCATCCACATTATATGAGTAGGCAGCTCTTCCAAGAGTGGCTTTTGAAACATCCAGATCTTCCCATGCTTCCTCTTTTTCTTTTGAAACAGCAGCAAGTTCCTCCCTTAATGAATCAAGCCTTTTATAAACTGTGTACCCATATTTTAATGTTCCAATAAGCCCTTTTTCCGGTTCACCAAACCCCGCAATTTTTTTTGCAGAGAGAGCCAGTGCACCAGTTGTTACAGCAGTTGATTTAGATGAATCTGAAGGTGGAGGTGATGAGTAATCTGTATCAAGAGGCTTTTCATGTGATGGTGCAGTAGTGTTTGAAAATGAATCAGACTGCCGACTTGTATCAACTGTTTCAAGCTGAAGATTGTCTGACTCCCCCGTATCATCATTAAATTCAATATCAGCACCAAATTGGTTGGATGCATTATAAGCTTGAGTACTGTTTGCGGGTTTGCTTTTTTGGGGATGTCCCAGGCCTGTGGCCAATGGAGCTGCAGATGAAACATTTTTAAAAGGCTTGCCGCAATGGGGACAGTTGGTTGATGTCCCTGCAGACGGTTTTTTGCAATGGGGGCAGTAAATCATATTTATTTTACCTCTCTAAAAACCGATTATCGTAGATTTGTGATTATATTTCAAGAAAAGTTATGGATTAACAATTTTATAAAAAAGCCCCCGGTCAAGACGGACCGCTTCAATTTTTTTCTCTTCTTCAAGGATGTCCAGATATTTATTGATTTCATTAATGTGCAGTCCCAGAATATCTCTAATATCCAGCAGGGTTAAAGGGCGGCGTTTGATGGTTTCAAGAATTGCTGATTCAGTATCTTCTCTGTAAGCAGTAATTTTTTTGCGGCTCGGGGCTGATTTAATTATGTACGTATTAGGAATATTCCATTTTGTCACAATTTCATTAAGTTCTGCATTTGTAGCAGCTCTTATATTGTCGACAGCCCCGGGACGATCAAGAGTGTTAATCTGGAGCTGCTCAGGATTGATTTTGATAATCGCTTCTTTTAGAGCCGCAAGGTTTTCAGCATCGTCATTAATACCAGGAAGAATCATTACTTCAAGCCAGATGTCTCCTTTAAATTCTTTTCGAAAATCAATAAGTGACTCAATGTGAGATGTTACATCAAGGGCTCTATCAGGGCGGTTGATTCTTAAAAAGGCCTCTTTAGTTGCCGCATCAATAGAGGGCAGTACAAGATCTGCATCTAAAAGTTCATCACGGACTCTCTTGTCATAAAAAAGAGTTCCGCTTGTTAATACCGCAACTGGAACTTTTGGATAATTATCTTTAATATATTTTATAATATCACCGATTCTGTTGTGAAGTGTTGGTTCTCCTGACCCAGAAAATGTTATGTAGTCGGGAAGTTCATTATCCAGAAAGTATTCGTCAATCTCTTTAATAATCTCATCAAAGGGAATGTATTCATCTCTTTTAAGGGTAAGATTTGTAGTCTTGCCGCATTCGCAGTAGACACAGTTAAGTGAGCAGACTTTATGGGGGACAAGGTCTATCCCGAGGGACATTCCAAGACGTCTTGAAGGAACAGGACCAAAGAGGTGTTTAAACATAATTTACTCCGGATGATTTTTATCAGTTGCTTTAGAAATTTTTTCTTCAGGAAAATGGTTGTTAAAATATTCCCAGTACTCTTTAATAGACTCTTTCATATCTTTATGGAGCATGAGAATTCCAAATAGATTAGGAAGTGTCATAAGAATAATTGCAACTGCCGCAAGGGACCAGATGACTGTAGTGTCAATTAGTGTTGCAGCAAAAAAAGCGATAACATATAAAATGCGATAAGTGAGAATATATTTTGTTCCAAAGAGATAAGTTACAGCCCGGTCACCATAATATGACCATGAAATAGCAGTTGAAAATGCAAACAGCAGAAGTCCGATTGCAACAATAATGGCACCATTTTCACCAAAGGGACTTTTTGTAAAAGCCTTTGTTGTAAGTACCGCACTGTGAACAAGTGATTTTCCTTTTAAGTTGATGTTCCTGTCTGTAATTACACCGTCTTTAATGTTTACTACTCCGTTATAGAGGTTCTTTTTACTTGAGAAAACAATATTTTCCCCAATAGATCTGGAGTTGATAATTGTAAGGGGGGCAGAATCATTGCTGACCAGTCTGCCATTTTTTATGGTTGCTGTTCCCGTAAATTTTTTAACGCTGTTGTCTTTATGGGAGAGAAATGCAGAAAGCTCTCCGGCGTCATCTTTATTATTTTCATTGTAATTTCCCGCTACAATTACAGTATCTGCCACGGCAAAACTATGATTAAACTTTTCTGTCCATGCTCCTGATGCTAAAATTGCCATTCCCGTAAGTGAGCAAATAATTATCGTGTCAATGAATGGTTCTAAAATTGCCACCATCCCCTCGGATACAGGCTCATCAGCTTTTGCTGCAGAGTGGGCAATGGCAGCAGATCCCTGTCCGGCTTCATTTGAGTATAAACCTCTCCCTACACCTTTAGTCAGTGCAAAACTGACAGTTGCTCCTAAAAAACCTCCTGTAGCAGCACTTCCCGAAAAGAGATCTGCAAATATTCTCATAAATGCCGGTATGATATTTTCGTGATTGAAAATTATAACAGTCAAAGCTCCAGCCACATAAATTACAGACATAAGAGGAACAAGAACCTCGGTGACTTTTGCTATTCGTTTAATGCCTCCGATAATTATAAACCCCAGAATAACTGCAAGTAGACCACCGGACACCGCCATTGGAATATTAAAAGTAGAATTTAGTGATGATGCAATATTGTTTATCTGGGGCATATTTCCAGTACCGAATGCGCAAATAAGAGTTCCTGCTGCAAATGTAACTGCCAGCCACTTCATTTTAAGTTTGCGCTCCATGTAAAACATGGGGCCTCCGGCGATATGCCCGTCATCACCTACAATTCGATACTTGTGAGAGAGAGTGCATTCAACAAATTTAGTGGTCATACCTAAAAAAGCAGTAATCCACATCCAGAAGAGAGCAGCGGGGCCGCCGATAAAAATGGCAAGACCTACCCCTCCGATATTTCCAGTACCAATAGTCCCCGAAAGGGCGGTTGAAAGAGCCTGAAAGTGAGTAGTATCACCCTTCATGGAATCCTTCTCATAACGACCTGTAACGATTTTTATAGCGTGTTTAAAAAAACGCAGCTGGGGAAACTTTAAATAAACAGTAAAAAAAAGCCCTGTGCCCAAAAGCAAAACAGGAAACCAGCTGCTTCCGCCAAGGTATTCATCAATTGTAATCAGTATTTCATTAATTCTATGCATGACAATCTCAAATAAAAGGCTTTATATTGAAAAAAGAGAGTCATGGGAACCGTTAATTTAAATAAGTTAATTACAGTATGAATGTCTAATTGTTCAGATTGAGCTTTAGGCCGTTGCCCAGCATTGGCTTTGTTGAGGGGGATGAATTGTTGTGTTTTAAGTTTAGTTTTAAATGTTCAGGAGGAGTAACAATTGGCATATCGGAATCCGCCATGGGCTCTGCTGAGTCAGTGTCAGATGGTTCTGAATCAGTTGTATTATTTTCGGATTGGTCACTTTCGCTGATATTAAACATCATTTTTATCTGCTCTTTTACTGTTTCTGAAGCTGCTTTTTCAAGTGCTTTTTTAGCTGTTTCGCGCATCTCGTCAAATCTTGCCGTTGCTCTGTAAATCTGTGCAAGAATCATTAGGGATGTGAGGTTTCCCTTTGATAAACGAACAGCTTTTTTACCCATGGCAATTGCATTTTCGGTATCTTTATTTATGAGATAAAACTGGGCATATCCCTGGGCAACTTCAAATGCAAATGGGGCAAGCTCCATAGCTGTTTCAAACTCTTTTTTAGCGTTTTCCATATCTCCACGGGTCATAAAGAGTCCTCCTAACAGAAGGTGAGCCTGAAAATATGCAGGATACTGTTTTAATGTATCTCTTATGTCTGCCTCGGTTGAAGGGTCTGCTTTTCCTGTCATTAGAGATATTTGTGCAAGTGCAATTTTTGTTATGCCCCAGTCTTTTACTTTTTTGGCTTTTTCAAATTCTGTGGAGGCCTCGCTTGCACCTCCTGAAGATAGAAAAATTCTGCCCCTGTGGATTTTGTATATTGCATTTTGAGGAGCCAGTGTAACAGCGATGCTGTTTTCTTTAAGGGCGTTCTGCATGTCCATTTTTGAGAGATATGACAGACTTTTTAGTGCATAATAGGGCGCCACTGATTCGAAGCTTGATAGAACCTGAAATTCACAGGAGATTCCGTCTGTTTTCTTGCTGTTAAAGGGATCAAATATTGTCTCTTTTTTGTTATCATTTATTACAACACCATAACTGCTGTAGACAGCATATGGATCCGAAGGCCGTTTTTCCTCTTTATACGAGTATATTTCCACAATGGCACAGTTTTCAGCATCAAGTGATTTCAATGTGGCATAAAGAAGAGATGTAATTTCATAAGGTGTAAGTTTTAGAGCCGCCGTGTCTTTTTTTAGCAGGCTCTCTGCAATTTGATCTGCAGTTATAGGATGGCCGTCCATTGGCTGACTTAAATCTTCAGGTACCCATTTTTTACCATTTTTTAAAGTTGATAACTTGTTATAAATGGCTTCAGCTTTTTCTAAATCTGAATCTTTATCTTCAGCAATTGACGCAAACTTCTTAATGATATCAGTTGTTTCAAAGGGAATTACAGGAGTGTCAATATCAATCCCCTCTTTTTTTAATGTTGATTTAATTAACTCAGATGACAGCTCTTGTTTTGCTCCTTCTAAATTCTCTGAATCTTCTTTGTCAATTGTGTAAAAGTATACCACTCCAAGTCCTGCAAGGGCTGCCAGTATGATTAAAGGGACAATGATTCCCTTTTTTTTTGCTGAAGATGACCGTGGGCTTTTTTCGTCAGCTTTTTCGATTCCGTGAATCCCCATGCACTCAGGGCATCTGATTTTGTCTTTTTTTTCTGATTCAAAAGTAATATCACATTGATTGCATCTGTATTTCATTAAAATTATCTCCGTTTACAAAGTGAAAGTTTTAATTATATAAGGTTTTAAGCGAATATTTATTCCCTAAGTGAATCTTTATTTACCAGGTGAATCTATATTCACTGAATATTTCGGATTTTTTTTAAAGTCAATAGTCAGGAAGTTCTTTAAATTTATGCTAATGTATGCTTTTGAACCACACAGGAGTACACTTATGCCAATTTTTTGCATAACTGGCACAGATGAGGTTAGAATGGGGCAGTTTGAAAGGGCAATGTAATTTTTCCCTTTTAAAAAGATAATTTTTACTCTGTAATTCACTTGGTATATTTAAGAATGTGAGACTTATGCAATCCGGAGAATCTTTTAAAATACTTTTTAGGGAACAGTGGTCAGATAATGATTTTAATTTAACAGGACACAGTTTTTCAAAGGGCGGGGTTTTTGATCCCGCAGCGATGCGTGCTGTTATGGATGTTGTCATTGACGGTATACCTCTAAATGAACATCCCGGTGAGGATTCGGTATTCTTTTTAATGAGAGATCTTTTATCTGCGGCGGAAAGACTTACCACAGGTTCTACCAGTGCCAGGGTAAGTTTTTATGAGACTCCATTTGAACTTGTTTTTAAAAGAATTGACAACATAGTCTTTTTAACATTTTACCGTGGAGGGCAGATGCCCGAGGTGATTGTTAAAGATCGTTCGCTTCCATTAAAAAACCTGATTTCCGGGGTAGTTGAATCCGCATCATCATTGATAAAAGAGACTTTGAAAAATAACAGTTCAGCTAAAAATGATCCTCTGATTCAATGGATGGAAGGTATATTTTTAAGGTTAAAAGAGTCTTTAAAAACAATGAAGGATTCCAGAAACAAAGATGCTGGAATAATTCATAAAGAGAATGTTGAAAGTTCAAGATGGATGGAGCCAAGAAACGAGGAAGGTTTTTCTTTTGGTTTCAGATTCAAAGCTACATCTACTGATCTTCTTTCACCTGAGCGACCAATAGGAAATGATCTCAATGCTCTTCTTTTTAGAGGACAGTTTGCAATACACGCAAGAGATAGACGAAGAGTAATGGGGGAAGGGTTTCTATTTTTGCAGGTTGAAAAAATGCTTGCAACAGTAAGAAAGCTTTTAATCGCGTGGGAAGAAGGACGCCCCATGTCTGTGCGCCTGATTTCTGAAGGACTCTCGGTTGGTATTAAACTTACAGGTGATGACAATCTGACTGTTACACTTTCCAGGCAGGATGATGAAGATTCTGTAATTGTATTAAATGACCTTACACCCTGGCAGTATGCAGATGCGGTTTTAGGTGTGGCACGGGAAATACGAAGATACATTATTTTAAAATCCCCCAAACAGCGTAAAAATATAAGGATTGAGGGGTTTTCAACAGAAATCAGACGTCTCGTTGCACTTGTGAAGGAGCAAAAAAAAGAGGCTCTTGTAAACAGTGACATTGATAAATACAAAGATCAGTTTGATCTTCTTGAAAATACCGATAGCGGTGTAGATATTTCCAATTCTAAAGTTCTTGCATTTAAAGAGAGCTGGCGTCTGGAGGCTGAAGGCCTTGATTTATCCTCAACACTTTTATGTGACAGGGTAACTGTTGTAAGTGCCCACGGATATATACTTGGTGTGGAGTCCTCTACCGGCACAGTTTTATGGAGACGGGCAGTTGATAAGGGGAATTTCAGAATTCAGCTTGCGGGCCGTGACGGAATAATCAGGGTTGAGCAGAGCGGCAATGTTGATATGCTTGATCTGAACAGCGGTGTTTTAAGATGGCGTACAAGGCTTCTGCCAAGGTCCGGCGGGGCTCCTGTAGTTCTTGTTGCTGACCAGGGTGCAATTCCTGCAATGGTTATAGTTGCAGAGGAGGAGCGTCATTTAGTTGCTCTTGATTTGCGTACCGGGGAGATTAAATGGCGTTATTCTGTTATGAGGGGAGGGCGTTTTGCTCTTCGAAAGCAGGGACGGCTTTTATATGTTTCGTCTGGAGACACTCAGTTTACAGCAATAGATGTTGAAGATGGAACACCTGTCTGGAGATTTCCTGATCGGACACATTTTAATCACCTCCCTGTTTTTGCGGATGACAAGGTATATGTTGTGGGAGGAGTGCCGCAAAAAAATAATGGAAAGCTCTATTGCCTTGATGCCTACAGCGGAGAACCTGTGTGGTCAACATCTTTAAAAGGCACAGCCTTGATGGGGCCTGTTTATAGTGACGGAACGGTGCTCCTGCCGGTTAGAAGAAGAAACACAAATTACCTTATTGCGTTTGACAGTTTAAACGGAGATGACCTGTGGTCCGCCCAAAGTGACGGTTCTGTAATGGCTTCATCTATCGGGGCTGTTGATGACAAGTTTATTGTAAACTCAGCCGGCGGAGTTGTAATGGCCTATGATGCCAAATCCGGTAAAATAATATGGCATACAATATTAGGTCCGGTCTGCTCAGACGACATACCTCTTGGCTTATCTGTTGTAAGCAGAGGTGGTGTTCTCTTTGTTCCTGCTGATACAATATATGTTGTTCATCCTGATAATGGAGAGGTTATTTACTCTCTAGGAGGTGACCCTCCGGTTCCTGATCTTATGCAGGTGACAAAAGACGGAGCAGTTTTTATTGCAGAAGAGAGCGGTCACATGGGAATGTACGAAATAGCCAGAAGCTTCGCAATCCTGGACGGCGGCAATAAATAGACATAGTTTTCTCAATTTTACCCGTATAATTTTAAAGACATCTTCCCTGGTTACATTTAAACAATTCTGCACACCCCCAACTCGTAGGGTCGGCGGTTTATTTATCCCCGACCGCAAAAACCAAAGGCCTCCGTCCCTTAAATTCTTCCCTTGGAGGTGATCCTCCGGTTCCTGATCTTATGCAGGTGCAAAGGACGGAACCATTTTTATTGCAGAAGAGAGCGTTCATATGGGAATGTACGAAATATCCAGAAGTTTTGCCATTTTAGACGGCGGCAATAAATAGACATGGTTCTCTCAATTTAAACCACAAATTAAACAATTTCTAAAATTATACAATAAAGCAGGTGTAACAGGTATTGTTTCAACTGAATCAGATGATAAAATGATAAGTGATGCACCAACTTCTCTTATTGTATTATCTTTTTCAGATATTATTGGAAAAAAATCAAATAAAGATAATAAAATTAATATACGGTTAGAAAATAAAGCTGATTTTTTAATTTTAGCTAAAGTCCGACTTAATTTTAGTGGGCTAATGAGATTTGATGAATATGTCGATTTAGGTGAATATACTTTAAAAAGTGGAGAATTACAGAAATTAAAATTTTCGCTTGAACAAGTGCCTATTCAAAGTGAAACACATATAGGTCAAATAAGAGCAGAAGTTGAATATAAAGATATTGAAAGAGAGGGAGATGCTTTTAGTAAATTTGTAACTCCTGGGTATTATTATATTTTTGAAGAAGATTTTAAAGCGTTTAAATTATTTGACGCAACTGTTTTAAATGATGTGTCATTTTTCATAAACATGCCCCCACTTTGAAGGTGTTTTTTTCATAACATGCCCCCACCCTGAAAAGGGATGTTTTGGGACAG
>JAFGVO010000419.1 GCA_016937935.1 Deltaproteobacteria bacterium
AGTAATTTGAAAAGTGGAAGTTTGAATGAGCAAAATGTGTAATGATTTCAAACTTATCAATTAGGGTGGTGTGATAATAAGGTTATTTAGAGTTAATTTTTAGTTAATATATGATATTTTAATTTAGTTTTAAATATTTCTATCCATTTTGTATGGGAGGCGTAATTGAGTGATATTGGTACTCTAGAGAAACAAGATATTATTGGCAGTACAATTGGTCGTTATACTATTCTGGGTAAAATTGGTGCAGGTGGAATGGCTGAGGTTTTTTTAGCCCGTTCAAAAGGTGCCGGCGGTATTGATAAAACCCTTGTAATTAAAAAAATTCATCCCGTGCTGGCTCAAAATGAGCGTTTTATTTCTATGTTCATGGAAGAGGCCAGGGTTGCCATGCGTCTTAATCATTCAAACATTGTACAGGTTTATGCATTTGAAAAGATAGATAAAGATTATGTTCTTGCAATGGAACATGTTGATGGCAGCGATCTTCTTGATATTCAAACGCTGGCTTATCATGAAGGAAAAAGAATACCTTTTGGTTTGTGTGCCTTTATTATTTCAGAAGTTGCAAAAGGACTTGATTATTCTCACAACAGAAAAGATGACAATGGTGAACCTCTTGAACTTGTTCACAGAGATGTATCACCTCAAAATATTCTAATTTCAAAAACAGGTGGCGTAAAAGTTACCGATTTTGGAATTGTTAAAGCTAAATCTATGGATGAGGAAATTGGTGAGGTAAAGGGTAAGCTCGGTTATATGTCACCTCAGCAGGCAAGAGGGCTTATAGTTGATAAAAGAGCAGATATTTTTTCTTTAGGTGTTGTTCTTCACGAACTTCTTGTTGGCGCTACAAAAGATAGACCCAAAATTGGCGAAATTATTGAGCTGGATCCTCCAATTTCCATAAACCAGCTTATTCCTAAAAAGCTTAATAATATAACTATGAAAGCCTTGGAAGAAGACCCGGCAAAAAGATATCAGACTGCAAGAGAGATGGTTATTGATATAAACAGCTACTTAAGAACTCAACAAGAAATATTTGATACAACCACGTTGGAAGAGTGGATAGAGAAGAATATTCCAAATGAAAAACTGGAAAAGGTACATTTGGAAGATGGCTTTGATACTGGTGCCACAACAGCAATCTATAATGAACAGACAATAAACTTAAGAACAATCGGGGAATTTGAGCAGCAGGCTTCTGTTATGATTGCTGTTCAAATTGATTTGGATGAGACGAGAGAGAGTAGATATCTTTTAAATGAATTTAATCGCCTGACTCAGGAAATGGCGTATAAAAATGGTGTTATCAGTCGAATTACTATCGAAAAAACGAGAGTCTTTCTAGGTCTTCCCAAAAGCGTATTTGAGGATTCTATAAAAGGAGTGAGATTTGCCATTGATTTAATGGATGTTATAAATATTCTTTCTAAAGATCATAAAAAAGATATTCCGGCCAAGATTTCTATAAATAGAGGTCTTGTTAAAACTTCTAAAGAGATTGATGGTCGTCCTCTTATGTTTGAGCCTGAGCCTGAAATGGAGCAGATGTCACAGCTTCTGTTGAACGCATGCATGACGGGACAGATTATTGTTGGCCAGGGTGTTGTTGACATTGCAAGAAATGATTACCATTTTTCTGATTCTGTAATTCTTGATGATCAGTCAACAGATGTGACTAAAGATGGTGATCTTAAAAACGGATATCACGTTTTGGGTGTTAAAAGCAGAGTAGATCGAAATATTTCAAGTCAGGAAAGAGTTGATGCTTTTTTTGGCAGAGATAAAGATCTTCAGATTCTCATTAACAAATTGAACGATACTAAAAAAGGTAAACCCGCACTCATAAAGCTGACTGGAGAGCTAGGTCTTGGAAAATCGAGTGTAGTAAGAGAACTTGTAAACAATGCGAAACGTGAGGGATTTAAGATTTTAAGAAATGAGTGCCTTTTTGTTGAAAAAGATATGGCTTTAACCTCTGCAGCAGCTACTATAAGAACAATTCTAGAAAGTGACGATGACCTTGATGATAACGGATTATATAAATCTTTAGACTATCTCCTAAGGGAAGTGCCCCAGTATAAAGAGAGACAGTATATTTTTTTTAAAGAACTACTCGTCGCTCCAGTTGCGTTCTGGGAAAATCATCCTCAGAACAGAAGACATCTTATATTAAAAATTGCATTTGCAATCGGTGTAATGCTTGCAAAAATTTCATCTAAAAAACCCATTCTTCTTATTATTGATAATGCTCACTGGATTGATGGCCCATCTGTAGATGTTCTTTCAGAACTTGCAAGAGCATTGATAGATATTCCCGTTTTTGTAATTTTAGCAGGTCAGCCTGAAACTCTCTCCTACCGTATGATTGAGAACCTGGAGTCCCTTGAGCTAAAAGAGTTGTCTGATAGTGACATGGCAAAACTCATTGCTGCCAGAATTGGAGATAATTTAGCAGTAAGAGGTGTTTCAGAGCAAATTCTTGAAAGGGCGCATGGTAATCCTTTTTTTGCAAATGAGATTATAAATTCTCTTATTTCCAAAGGTATTCTGGTTCAGGAAGAGAGTGATGACGGTAAAATTGAATACAGACCTGATAAACCCGGGGTTATCTATATGCCTCCAACTGTTCAGGGTATCGCAGAATCAAGAATTAATACTCTTGATAATTCAAGCCGTATGGTTTTAAGAACTTCTGCTGTAATAGGGTCAAGTGCATCTCAAAAAATACTTGAAACCCTTATAGGAAGAGATGTTTCAGAGGATTTAAAGGTTCTCACAGATCGTTCATTTCTTGTTCCGTATACTAAAATTGACAAACATCAGCAGAAGAGTTCTATTCTTTATCATTTTAAACGTTCCATTGAAAGAGAGGCCGCATATGCAGGGCTTCCCGCTTCAGACTGCAAGCAGTTTCATGCCAAACTTGCACGTATTTTAATGAAAGATTCAGATGATGAACTTTTAAGTTCACCAGTTCAGATAGCATGGCATCTTGACAAGAGTGATCAGTTTAATCTTGCCGCCAGATATTATCTTGAAGCAGCTGATGCTGCTATGAAGGTTTATTCTCCAAGACGTGCCTATAGACTCATTGAAAGAGCCCTTGCAATTATTCCTTTAGGAACAAAAGAGAGGTATGATGCACTGCTTACAAAAGAGAGAATTATCAGAGATATCGGCCTCCATGATATTCACCTTGACACTTTGAAAGAGATTGAAGATCTGGCAAACAGATTTGACGATTTCAGAATGCAGGCAAGTACTGCTTACAGATATTCCCGTTACTGGTATTACGAAGGAGATTTTGAACAGGCTGCCGCAATGGTTAACAGAGCAATTATTTTTGCAAAACAGGCAGGCAGTAAAAGTATAATGGTTGAATCCTTGAGGGAGCTAGGATATCTTTCCATCGAAGAGGGAAGATTGCAGGAGGCATATGAGTGTGCCCAAAAAGGGGAATCAATTATTTCTGATGCACCTGAAGATGCTTATCTAAAGGCAAGAGTCATGGGATTAAAAGGTCTTGTTCTCATGGAGATGGGAAATCTTAAACTGGCTGCTTATCCTCTTGTTTTTTCAATGATAATATTTAAGAAGTTAAATGATAAAAGAAACGAATCCGTACAGCTTGCCAATATTGGTCTTCTGGCACAGGCAAGAGGGTTTTTAATGGAGGGTTTAAGTTTTATTGAGCACGCTCTTTCGATTGACAAGGAGATTAAAGATGTAAGTGAGAGAGGTCGCAAGCTAGTTAGTTATGCAGATATTAGAATTGAGCTTGGACAATTTAATGAAGGGGAGAAGATTCTAAATGACGCAATAAAGGTGAGCCAGAAAAATTATGAACCTTTTGGAGAGCTTGAAGGGGAACTTGGAATGGCTGATCTTCTTCTTCAAAAAAAGGAGATTCAGCTGGCCAAAGAGCTTTTGGATAACATTAAAAGCAGAAAATATATTGAACGTTCATCAACCAGTGTTGTGAGATATATTCGCCTTAAAGCAGAGTTGTATATTGCTTTAAAACAGTGGGATAAGTGCGTCAGTACATCAGAAGAAGCGATAGAAATTGCCACAAAATCCAAAATGGAGTCTGAGGTTGTTCACGGGCTCTCTCTTTATGCCCTCTCATTGTCTTTCACAGAAAATTCAGTAAGTGCTATAGATGAGTGCATTAAAATTGAGAATTTGATGAATAAACTTGGGCTTGTAATAAATGGAGAAAAAATCTGGTGGAGAGCCGCTTTGGTGATGCATAAACTTAAAGATTTTGATACAAGAGACAGGTTTTATGCTTTGTCAAAAAAAGAGATTGATCGTAAATTGAGTTTTATTGAAGATAACAAACATAAAGCTTTATTTATGCAGCATCCTTTTATTGAAGAGATTCTGCAGGGCAATTTTAATCTTTGACCTGATACTGAAATAGTAATAAGTGTTTGCAGGTAATTGATATTAATGGACTTAAAACAGGATTAAATTGATAAGTATAATGTTTAAAAAGTTGTTTTTTTTTAACCCGCTTTCTGTTGTTTTTTTTATAGCAGGTACAGTTATACTTTTTTCCAATCCATCCTTTGCAGAAGACGACTTTACCTCTTTTACAAATGCCAAGAATTCCTTTGACGCAGGTCAGTATGATCAGGCTGCAGAACGCTTTAAAGAGCTTGAAAACAAAGATCTCCATAACGATGCTTTGCTCACTGAAGTTTATAAATATCTGGGGGTTACATTTCTGTTTCTCGGAAAAAAGGAAGAAGCAAAAGAGCAGTTTATTCTTCTTTTAAATTCCAATCCTGATTTCCAGCTGGATCCTCTCGTGTTTCCCATTGATGCTGTTGATTTTTTTACAGAAATAAAAATTGAGCAGAGCACTAGTCTTAAAAAAATTACAGAGGCTAAAAAAAAGGCAGAGGAGCAGTTAAAAATTGAGGAGGAACGCCAGAGACAGATTCAGCTTGAGAAGCTTCGAACCACTGTATATTTGGAAAAGGAGATTAAGAAAAATGTTAAGCTTGTCTCTTTTATACCTTTTGGCGCCGGCCAGTTTCAAAACGAAGAGCGTAAAAAGGCACTTTTTTTTCTCTCCTCTGAATTATCTTTATCTGCAATTGCACTTATAACTTTTGCGCTTCATGAAAGTCTTAGAAAAGAGGCTGAAGTTCCTTTTTATGTTGAGTCGGACAGAGTTAAATATGAGAATCTTGAAAAAGGATTTCGTATTGCCAACACTGTATCTTTTATAACTCTCGGTGTTGTCATGCTATGGGGAATTGTTGACGCTATGTATTTTTACACTCCCTATTCCATAAAATGGAAAAAGATAGATGAAAAAGATGTTCCTGATAACATTCGTAAAAAATCAAAGAGAACTTTATCCGTTAAAGGTGTATTCCCAGTTGCTTTTGATAATGGTGCCGGATTGGGATTTATTGCAGATATTTAAACGTTTATGAATCACCTTAAAAAATACCTGAAATTCAGATTAAAATTCATCTTGGTTACAGCGATATTCTCCACTGCCGTCTATCTGTTTGTAACCTCAAACATAAAACATATATCTGTTTTTGATAAACAGCTTTCATATATTACTGAACTTAATGTTGAAAAAGGTTCAATTATTAAAACCGGTTTATCATTAAGTCCCGATTTGAAAAGCGCCACACATTTTAGCACAATCCTTTTTTTAGCTTCTAAACCGGGTGAAAAAAATCGCGATCTCTATATTGCAGATATTAAAATCGCCCCTGCAGATTCCATTGTTGATATTAAAAATGTTGTTAACCTTACAAATACAAAAGCCGGAGACGAGTTTGCAGTCAAATATGACGGTATGTATGCAGTAACAGCAACAAGAGCTCTTGGGATGGTGAGGTCTCTTACTGTTTTTAATTTAAATGGTGAAGATGTATTAGATAAAAAAACCTGGACCGGGCTGCAGAAAATTTTGAGCTCTACTGGAGACTGGATAAAAACCGGCAGATTGAATGGAATTGGAAAGATGACCATTCGTTTTAAGGAACCTGCAAAAAAAATTGAATATTCATTAATATCCCAAAATAATAAAACCGAACTCTATATTGAGTGGGTAAAAAAAGACAATCTTACAGGTGTGGCGGCTGTTAACCTTTCAGAGGGTAACAAAGAGTTAAAAGATTTAAAAATAATTAAAGAGGTCAGACTTCCAAAGGAACCTGTTTTATGGCTTGTAGATACCGTTCGAACAATGTCAGCAGTTGGTCCGGCTCCAATCGAGTGGGCGGAAGGCAGAATGTTTGATTTAAAAGATCGCCTAAATAGATTTAAATATTCAATTGCGGGTGACACTAATGATGAAGATATTGATGATTATAAAAAAAGTGTCAAAGAGGCGAAAAAAATAAAGTTAACTCTCTCAGACAAAGAGGAGGTGGGGAGTTATTCTTTAACCACATGGCCTCCAAAAGATCTTGAGCCGGCTGTTTTTTCCCAGAAAAAAAGTGGTGAAGGTGTATGGATTCCGGCACTGCCAGAGTTTGTTAATCATTTAGAGAATGCACCCTACTCCGTATATCAGACTTACATCAGAACAGACTTAAAGCGTCCCTATGTTCGTGTTAAACTATTTGCCATTGACACACGCCAGCTCTCTTTACATATGGTTGGAGGTCATGAGGATCCCATCTCAACAACAGGAGATGTGGGAACGGGTAAAATTCCAAGAGATCCTGATATTCTAAAGAGGGTTACACTTGCATTTAATGGTGCTTTCAAAACTGTCCACGGTGAGTATGGGATGATGGCTGAAAAGAGTGTTCTTCTTCCTCCCAAGGACGATGGAGCTACTGTTGCCACTGATGATAATGGTATAATTGGAATGGGAAGCTGGCCTAAAGATGCAAAAATTCCTGATAATATGGTATCTCTAAGACAAAATATGGATCCACTTATTGAAAATGGAGTTGTTAACCCCAAAAGGCGATATTTATGGGGTTTTACTCTCGATGAAGATATCACAAAAATGAATACAATCCGTTCTGGAATTTGCATGAGAGATGATGGTATTCTCGTGTATGCCTGGGGAGATGAATTAACTGGAGATACCCTTGGCAAGGCAATGATTGCAGCAGGGTGCAATTACGGAATTCACCTTGATATGAACCCTTTTCATACTGTTTTAGCAGCTTTTCAATTTAAACCCTACAAGGAGGGTGTCCCTGAATTCTCATTTAAAAAACTTATAAAAGATGTAAAATTCTGGCCAAACAGATTTGTAACAGGTGCGCCCAAAGATTTCTTTTATATGGCATTAAGGGATAACAGGCCTGAAGGTGATGGCTGGTCTTCAAAAAACATCACTCAGCCGGCTCCAGGTTTTTTACCTTCAATTTTTAAAAAGGTAAAAGAGGGTCTTTTTATGGTTGCTGTTGATTTAAATTCAACAAAATTTTCAATACATAATCAGGAATCCTCTTTAGACAGTGATATGAATGATTCCACATCGGCAGAGGTACAAAAACCTGAAAAGATGGAATCTGACATTGTAGGCAGAGTTTTATTAGATATTTCAAAATGGGGCAAAGTATTAACAGCCGGTGGAAATAAGATCTCTTCTCCTGATGTGGACAGAGCAGGTCTTGTCATATTGAAAACAGGTGAGCTTTTAATAACCCGAACAGATTATGCAGGTAATAATATTGAATCATTGATAGAAGGTAAATGGCTAATTCATAATGGTCAGGAATATAAAGGGGATGGGGTAATAACTGCCATTGCTGTAAAAAACAGTAAATGGCTCATGATTGTACAGGGAAACTGGCAGGATATTCTAAATGAATTTGCAAAATATAATATTTCAGAGGCAATAGCTTTTAATAGTGATGGTGAGGGGAACAATATAATGGTAAGACACAAGACTCAGATGATAGGAATATTGGGCCATAGTATTAAAGAAATTGACCCGTCTATTACAGCTTTAAAGATATATGCCTCAAAAAGAAGAGAGTACGGTCAGCCTCTTAAAAATTTATTTTGATATTTTTTTAATGATTTCTTCTCTTTAAATTGATCATTTTGTTAAAATATATAAAAATAGTCTCAGGTTATGGACAAACGCAAAACAAATTCTCCACTTTTAGGATATAACACCAATGTAAAACATGGTGGACATCTTTTTCATATTCAAACTGAGGATTCGGGGCGTGATCACCCTCACGTGATTACTCACCTGTTTACTGAAGGAACAATTCTTTCCAGTAAAAAGACACCTTATGATGAATATCTCGATGTTGATGATTTTGAAGACAAAATCAGAAATATTATGAAAAATCAGCATAAAACTATGTTTGTGGAGTTGCGGGACGGGGTTCATGATGAAATTGCTGAACAAATTTTGGGACATATTCTTGATCATAAAGCTGCTTCTGGAGTTCATAAAAACGAGGACCATAAGAAAACCGGAGGATTTCAGATTCAGGGAGATGAAGAACCTCTTCAGCGTGTTTCTCAGGTTGCACCTGCACCTAAACAGACTGCAAGAATTACAATTGATTCCTCATCAATGTCCGGAATGTCCAAGGGAATGTCCATTTTTGAATCACCGTCTTCCGGAGGATCATTTGGCGATGCCCTTATAAGCGATAAATCCCTTGACGAAGTTATCTTAAGTTATCTGGCTGACGAGCTGGACGACTAATCAAAAAAAAGTCTCTTAAAATAGTTGTTGCTCATGCTACCCCCCCTAAGTGAGTAGCCCGGAATTATTATCTTTACAGTAATCAACTTGTTGTCTGGACATTTTATTTTTAATGCTTTAATTTTTTCATAATGTATTTCCAGATAAAGCGAGCAAGGAGTTAACTATGTTGTATGATAAAGTATATGAGGAACCTGAAAATTTTGATTTTTCTATAAAAACACTTGGAGAAAACAGCGTTAATAGTCCTGTTGAAGGAATCACTTTTACAACTGATAGTGAAAGGGCGATATTTGGAGATGATTTAAAAAAAATCGAGTCTTTGATTAACCAGAAAAGAGCTGTGCCTTCCTTTGAAAAAGCAGGACCAAGAGAGAAGATATTTCATGACCCTTCATGGTCACGTGCGGCAATTGTAACGTGCGGAGGATTATGCCCGGGATTAAATGATGTAATAAAAAATCTGGTTGAAACTTTATATTTTGCCTATGGGGTAAAACATATTTTCGGAATCAAATACGGTTACAGAGGTCTTATTCCCGACTATAAACATGAACCGGTTCTTTTAACCCCCGACTATGTTGATGGAATTCACGAATATGGTGGAACAGTTCTAGGCTCAAGCCGTGGCAAACAGGATGTTGGAAGAATGTGTGACACTCTTCAGCGCCTCAATGTTAATATGCTTTTTACAGTGGGCGGGGATGGAACTTTAAGAGGTTCAGGGGAGATTGCCAAAGAGCTTTTAAGAAGAGGACAGAAAATTAGCTGTGTGGGTGTTCCAAAAACAATTGATAACGATCTGAGTTTTATCGGTAAAAGTTTCGGTTTTGAAACAGCTGTATACAGCACCGCAGATACAATAACATCAGCTCACAACGAGGCAAAGGGTGCGTTAAATGGAATAGGTTTAATTAAACTTATGGGTAGAGATTCAGGTTTTATTGCCGCGTCTGCAGCCCTTGCCAACTCACTTGTAAATTTTTGTCTGGTACCTGAGGAACCCTTTGAATTATACGGTAAAAACGGTTTGTTAAAAGGTCTGGAGAGACGTTTTGACTCCGGTAAAGATCATGCTGTTATAGTCGTTGCAGAAGGTGCAGGACAGGAATTATTTAAAGATATTCCACAGCAGAAAGATGCTTCGGGAAATATTTTGAAAAATGATATCGGAGTTATGCTTAAAGATATTATTTCAGATCATTTTAATAAAAAAAATATTCCTTCAACAGTCAAGTATTTTGACCCAAGTTATTCAATAAGAAGTGTGCCGGCTTTTGGAACAGATGCAATCTTCTGTTATGGACTTGCAGAAAATGCTGTTCATGCGGCAATGGCGGGCAAGACTGATATGGTTATTGGATTTAACGGAACAAATTTTGTACATGTGCCAATAGCGCTCGCAACAATGGAGAGACAGAAGATTGATGTAAACGGTTTTTTCTGGAAACAGGTTTTATCCTGTACAAGGCAGAGAACATATTTATATGGCAAAGAGGATTCATAATAAAAGGGTTAAAACAAGATGGATATTAAAAAAGTTGAAGGTTTAATAAGGGAGTTGCTAATTGAAATTGGTGAAGATCCCGAACGTGAAGGTCTTAAAAAGACTCCATACAGAGTTGCTAAAGCATATGAGTTTTTAACCGGTGGATATAAAAAAAATATAAAAGAAGTTATTAACAATGCAGTTTTTGAATCTGAAGTTAATAACATGATTATAGCAAGGGATATTGAAGTATACAGCCTTTGCGAACATCACATGCTCCCTTTTTTCGGGAAATGTCATATAGGATACATTGCTGAAAATAAAGTTCTTGGAGTCAGTAAACTTGCTAGAATAGTTGATCTTTTTGCCAGAAGACTTCAAATTCAGGAGAGATTGACTTCTCAGATTGCCGAAGCTGTTATGGAAGAGGCCGGGGCAAGCGGAGTTGGAGTGGTTATGGAGTGCAGACACCTTTGCATGATGATGAGAGGTGTTGAAAAACAGAATTCAGTAATGACTACCTCATCTGTTTTAGGTTCACTTAGAACAGAAGATGCCGCAAGGGCAGAATTTCTTCAGCTCATAAACCGTCAGTTATAAAAGTTTTATTATATCCCCTAATTCAAGGGACATATGTATCTCATATCCACAATGGAGAATTTATAAATGGAAGAAGGGTTTTTTATAGTATTGGCAATGTTTGCAGGAATTTACTTTTTTGTAACACCAGTGGTGGCTCTGGTATTGGCTTTACAGGCCAGGAAACAATCAAAGGAGAATGGTGATTTAATACACTCTGTTGAAGTTCTGGCATGGTCTCTGAATGATAAAATTAAAGAGCTGGCTAAAAAAATTGCGGTGTTTGAAACTGTCGGGGAAAATGAAGTTCTTCCTGATAAGAATTATTCTTATACAAGTGAAGCTTCTCTGATAACAAAAAATATAGAAAATACTGAAACTTTAGATGTGGAGCAGGAAGAAACTCCAGATGTTGAACAGGAGGAAGAAACTTCGGCAGAGCAACCTGAAGCACAGGAAAGTTCACAGGAAGAACCTGAAGGCTCTCAGGAGACTGTGAAGACTGATGGAGAGGTTGATTCACAGGAAGAATCTGAAGATGATGTGGATGTTGTACAGGTTGCTGAAGAAGTTGATTCAGATAAAAAATTTGAAGATCATCAGGAAGAAGCACCTGACACAAAATCTGCTGAACCATCAATCTCTTTAGAAGAGCAGATAGGACTTGTATGGTTTACAAGAATCGGCGCTCTTATGGGAATTGCTGTTGCGGGATGGTTTTTTAAATACATTGTGGACAATGATATCGTTGGCCCCTGGGGTCGAGTGGCAATAGGGGTTGCAATTGGTTTAGGACTGCTTGTTTTTGGAGAAATTCTTTATAAAAATGGAAAATCCAATAAAATTTTTAACCAGACTGTTCAAGGTCTTGGGCTTGCACTTCTTTTTATCTCAGCATACGCAACCTCAGGTTTTTATCACCTTGTCTCTATTCCTGTTGCATTTGGAATAACCGCTCTTTTATCATTGCTGGGTGGTGCCCTTGCGGTTCGTCATAAAAGCGAGGGTATTTTAATTTTTTCACTTATTGCTGTTTTTTTAAATCCGGTAATGCTCTCGACAGGCAAAGATAATCCTATTGGACTCTTTTCATACCTGTTTGTAATCTCTCTGTTTTCTCTATTTTTCAGTGTAAAACTTAATTTTATGAAAGCTATTTATGTAACCATTGCAGGGGTGGTTATTCTTTATATTGGCTGGTATTTAAAATATCTGAATATTGAACCTGAAAAAATAATAAATGACGTTCTTTATAATGCAGGAGCTTATTACTCTATGCGCGGGAGGATTGTACCTGTTCTTGTAGCTGTTATTTTCCCCGGATTATGGACTCTTGGAGGTCTCAAACTTCCTGTAAATGATAAAAAATATATTACACTGTCTCTCTTTCTTGTTTCGGCAATAGCAATGACCGGAGCTCTTACCTCTCTTCTATATGACCATTACATTATTCTTGGTTCAGGACTGCTGGCCATTAGTGCAATATTCGGAGCATTACTCATAAATAGAAATTTCAGTCAGTTTATTGCTGTACCTATGGTGACATCTTTTGTAACCCTCATGATGCTAAGTGATAAAATAAACAAAAATGATGTTATATGGATAATGCTTGTGGGTCTGGCACTGACAACACTTTTTATCGGTATGGTATCAAAGGAGATGCTCTATAAAAGAGCAGCGATTTCCCGGTCTTCACTATTTATAATGTGCGGCAGCGGATTGTTGTTTGTAATACTGGCAGCAGTTCTTCTGTTACCGGCACACAATATTATTTTTGGTATTATAGTTGTGGCTATCTCATTAATTTATCTCATTTTTTCATCATTTCTAAATAAGCAGATTCTTCATATTGTTTTTGCAATTTTAAGTATTTACTCACTCATAGCAAATTCACACAATCACGGAGGGATTCACAATGGTTATATCTACATAATATCAGGCTGGTTTCTTATTTACATTCTGGCAGTTTCATATGAATTATTTATTAAAAAGACACAATGGACCAGAAGTTATTTTGCACTTTTGTCAGGAATTGGAATAGGATTTATAATCCTTGTTTTCAGTAACACAAGGGATTCTGATGATATAGTTCGCTCCATGTTGTTTATTGGAGCGGGAGCTATATATCTGGTGATAGGCACACTCCTTTTAAAAGCCAGAAAAATGGAAAATGATTTAACTCTCCTTCCCCTTGGAACTGCACTTGGATTTTTTGGCATAGCCACAGGTCTTTTATTGTCAGGGGTAAGTATGACTATTGCATTTGCCATGGAGGCAGTTGTACTTTCATATTTAACCTCAAAATCAAAAAGAGATAATGAATCAGGAAATGTGTACTGGTTTACAGGTGCAGCTGTTTTTGCAATGGTTGCTATCATAAGCATGTTTTCAAACGATCTTTCATGGCTTCAGGATAACAGAAATCTTTATCAGTCAAGTCTAGGCAGCAAAGGGCTGGTTTATGCTGCACCGCTTTTTAATCCTCTGGCTTTATCACGTATTGGAATCATGATCTTTTTCTTTATGACAGCACTGTTTTTAAGAAAAATTGAAAAATTCTTAACCGTAGTAAAAATTGCCGTTATTTTAGGTCATGTACTGTTTATTTCGCTATTTGCTTCAGAAATTCAACTGTTATTTACACATCATATTCAGTTTGCAGAAAATCTTACAAAGGACGAGTTTCAGCAGGTCTGGCTTAAAATGTATTCTTCTCTTGACCTTGAAAAAACACAAAGAGGAATGATAATTACTCTGGTCATGGGGGTTTATGCTCTCTCTCTTATAATTCTAGGATTTGCAAAAAGGGATATTCTGCATAGAATTTTAGGGATTGTTTTATTTGGAGTTACACTTGTAAAGCTTGGCCTCTGGGATATTTGGAACCTTGAGACGATTTACAGAATTGCCGTTGGCGCTACAATGGCCACAGCATTGATGACTGGAGGATATCTCTATGCGAGATTTAAGGGACGGTTAAAAAATATTGTCACTGGCGTGGATAAAATAGTGATCATTTTTCTAATACTTTCCACTGGATCATTATTAGTTCCCGGTCGTGTTCAAGCTGAAGATTTATGGAATTTTGAAAATGTCTGTCCAGTTTCCGGTGCAAATGAGCCTGGAGACTACTCTCTGATTATTAACCCGGAATTGGCAAAGTTAAGTAATAAGTGGAACAGCTTATCTGATATCAGAATTATCGGTAGTGATGGAAGAGAAGTTCCATTTACTATCCAAAAAGCTTCTGTAGTTTATAAAAATGAGGAAAAAAACAGAATTGGAAAAATACTTAATCCTGTAAAGTTTGAAGACGGATCTTCTCAGGTAACAATTGATTTTGGTGAAACCTTATTTCTTCATACTCATGTTTTGCTTCATATTGCAGGTACAAATTATATGCGTAAAACAGAGGTTGAATCCAGTACTGACGGAGTTACATTCGGGTTGCTTTCAAAAGGCGGACTTATTTATGATATTGTTGAAGAATATAAAAATTATTTGAATTCAACAATAACTTACCCGGTTACAAATGCCCGATTTTTACGGATTACTATTAGTAAAGGTGAAGATTCAGGCACTCTTATTGTCAATGGTGCCAAAACTGTTATTTCAGACAAAAGTGATATTGAAAAGCAGAGTTATGGCAGCTTCACTTTAAAAGTTTTAGATAGTAAAAGGGATAAAGATAAAAGAGATATTGTAAATTTAGGTGAATTAAAAAAGAATATTCCCTTTAATAACATTACATTCAGAGTGAAAGATGAAGAGTTTGTTAGAAGGGTTATTATTGAGGCATCCACCCATAAAGAGAGCTGGTTTACCATTGGTCAGGGTATAATTTACAAAATAAAAAATGTTGCGGGAGAAAGGACAGATTCACAGCTTTTAGGAGTTGATATTGAACCGACATCTCACAAATTTATAAGGGCAGTATTTATTGATGAAGATAATGCTCCACTTCAAATAGTAAAAGTTGAGGTCACATATCCATTAGAGATAATCCAGTTTCGAACTAAAAACCCAGGGAAAAATTTATTATATATTGGCAATAAAGAAGCTTCGGTTCCAAAATACGATCTGGCATCAATTATTAGCCAGAGTGACCGAATAAGCTCAAAAGAGGTCACACTTTTAAAATGCAAAAAAAATACAATAAAAGCTCCGGGTGAAGACAAAGAGGAGCTTCCCTTAACAGAAAAATACCAGTTCATATTAAAGATTTTGATGGGATTGGTTCTTCTGGTACTCTCCGCCTGGACATTCATAACTCTGAAAAAAGCTGGTAACCACTCAAAATAATTAACTTTTACAACTACCCGCCCTAAGTGAGTAAATGTTATTTTAGCCAATTGTGCAGATTTGTCAGATGGGTACGAATTTCAGTTAATTCAATGTTGCTATTACATGTCCACCCATTATTTTCAGTTAATTCACATTGATAGTCTTCAGAGTCAGCGACCAATGCAAAGGCTGCATCGTCTAAATCTGGAATAATACCAACTGTGAATTGACCTGAATCAGATTCCACAATAACCCAGATTACTTCATCTGATAAAAAGACAACCTGGTTCAATAGGTGTGAATCTCCATTATCACTAATTAGTTGCAGATTTAAAGATAGAGCTATTCTTAAATTATAGTCATCAACATATCCTGGAGCTGTACCTTTAAAAATAGTGTTTTCAATCTGGCATTTTTTAAACATCATAAAAATATGCCCGTTTATTTCGAATTTTTTAGTATCAATGGATTCATCCAGAGAGAATAGAGGTCCTTCTATCTGTATTGTTCCAAATTGATTATTGGTAGAAGGTTGATCTTTATCTGGTCCAATACAGGAATATTGCAAATAAGCTTCTGAGCCATGGAGTGTAGAGTTGTCCTTTGGAGGTATATAATCAGAGTTTACTTGTGAAGTAGATTGAAGGTAATTTAAAAATTTACTACTTTGATTGTATATTGATGAATAGTCTTTAAAAAAATACTCTGGCTGTTCAATATTAAGCTGTTTTTCAACATGTGTTGCTACTCCGTCATTTACAATTAACTTTCCATCAGGGTGAGTAACTTTGTAAAACTGCATTGGATAATCAATTGCATCCCACGTTACACTTTCAATATCCGGCACGCAGTTTGTTAGAGTAAAAAGTAAAACAAATACAAGTATAGTGGATGAATAAACTGAATGATGTTTTAAAAAGTCCAATATAGACCTCCTCCGGGCAATACAGGGCTTGATATTAAATCAGTCCGGCTAAAAGCACCATTTAACACTGCGTAAAATTCTAATCTGATTGCGTTGCCAAGTGATAGATCGACACCTGCCGTAACAAATGAGGCAGCCACAGGTGGACTCTTTTGAATCCACTCAGAACTTCTGACTCCCAATGTTACACCTTCTTCAATCTCATATGTTGCAGTTGATTTTACTCGTGTTCGGTAAATCAATGGAATACGCCATCTTATAAAAAGGTGTACCTTTGTCATTTTTCATAAACATGCCCCCACTTTGAAGGTGTTTTTTTCATAACATGCCCCCACCCTGAAAAGGGATGTTTTGGGACAG
>JAFGVO010000420.1 GCA_016937935.1 Deltaproteobacteria bacterium
ATGAAAAAAATTAGACACAGATGGATTTTACGGTTTGTTATTTTATTAATTCTTGTTGCAGGATGTAGTAAAAAATCTTCATGGCAGGATCCTCCTGCTGACCTCCCCGAACATACTCTGGTTTATGGAGGAGATTTTACCCTGTCGAGATCACTTAACGAATCACTTTTTGTTCCTGCTTTGCGAAAAGACATTTTAAAAGATGTTTCCGGTCTGTTCAAAAATGCAGACATCGCTCTTGTTAATGGGGAAGGTGTAATTTCTCAGGGCGGTTATTTTTTTGATAAAGGAGAACCCAGGCCCTATATGTATCGAGCTCACCCTCTTGCAATTGAACCCCTTAAAGATGCGGGGATTGACATTATTAATGTTGGCAATAATCACTTTGGGGACTACGGACCGGAAGCGATGAAGGAGATGCTCGATCGTCTTCAGGCTGCAGGTATTAATTACACCGGTGGAGGGTATAATATTAAAGATGCCAAACAACCATCTTATTATAAAGCCGGAGATGTTACAGTTGCTGTTATTGGTGGTGATTTTACGCTTGCAGCTCCATTTAAAGCCGGTTTAAACAAACCCGGCACTAATTATTATAATGCATTCAGGACAGACAAATTTGAAGATGGGATTGTTAATGACTTAACAAAAATTTATAATGAAGCCCGCAAACACGCCCATATTGTAATTTTATCACCCCACTGGGGCGACAACTGGCTTACAGAACCTGCACCAGAAATTAAAAAACTTGCCCGTCGACTGATAAAAATCGGTTTTGACGGTATTATAGGGCACTCGGCACACCTCTATCAGGGGGTTGAACTGATTGATGGAAAACCGGTTATTTATGATGCAGGCAATTTGGTTTCAGATTTTTCTCCCGCTGATAACTCAAGATTTGCAATTGCCTGGAAATTAACTTTTACAAAAGCGGGCATTACCAAAGCAGAAGGGTTTCCTCTGTTACTTAGAAAAAACAAAACAATGTATGCCTCTGGTAAAAATGCTGATTTTGTACTTGAAGATCTTGCAAAAAAAAGTACACGTATGAAAACACCTTTAACTATTACAAATAATTCAGCCGTTTTAAACTGCAATCCGGGCAAAATGTTTATACCCATAGACACAGAAAACATACCCAAACGAAACAAAAGCACCACAATCAGACTTGCCCCGGATGATACAGTAATTTCACACCTGCCAAGAAGCGCCACACCTTGCAATGTAGAGTTTGAAGGGGGGATTAAAATGACCGGTTTTGAATTGCTGATAAAAGATATTTCAACCCCAAAAGGTGCACAGGTATTTATTACTTACTGGCAGACTGACAAAAAAACTGATGGCAACTACCAAATATATCAGGAGGCTCGCCAGATAACCTCTTCTGGAGTTGAGGGGGCAAGAAATGCATCTATGCATATCCCTGGGGACTGGCTGTTTCCGGTTAATAAGTGGGAGCCAGGCAAAACAATCAGGGACTGGACCCTGTTTAGACTGACTTTTAATCCTGTTGGTGAAGTTAACTTTTATGTCTCACTAACTAAAGATGGAAAAAAACTTGCTCCTCTCAAATCGGATAAACCTGTTGTAAACAGCAACCTCATATTTCTAGGTAAAGGAAAATATTCAAAAGATGCAAAAAGAGTATTCTATTATCTGAATCAATACCGACAACATTCACATTAAAAAATTAATAAACAACCCTATTTTTCATTCTCATCAGCAGTAACTGGTTTACCGTCACTCATTTTTATTAAGGGAAAACTGTTTCTGAATTCGTTTTCAGTTATCTTTTTATTCCAGAAATTTTGTGTATTTTCAATAAGCTGATTTGATAAAGTCAGGCTTTTTTGTGTCAGTTCAAGACTCTTTTTTGCAAGTTTAAAATTGTCATCAGCCAGAGTTTTTACCCATGGGGCAAAGGGAAAACTGTTTAGTTCACCATATAAACGAAGAGATCTGAGCTGAGCTTTAATTTTTTTTTCAAACATATCTTTTAATGGATATGGCGCAATGAGATTATTATAAAAATTTTCAAGTTTCATAGACAGTTTGATATTAAAAGCATCAAAACTATATCCCGTGCCCACCCCGCTGTGCCCCAAAAGTTCATAATGAACATGAAGAGCCATTTCATCTTCGATGGAGCTGTGAGTTTCACTTGGATTTTCACTGACCATTATTTCAATCTCTTTATGGAAAATTATATCCGCTGCAAAATGTGTGATCATTCCGCATGTCATTGCTTTTTCACTGTCACTTGCAGCATTAACAACAGCATCCACTGTTATCAGGTGACCATATTGCTCATGAAGAATCTGGCCGGATTTACTGTAATGAATATTTTGTTTTCTTAATTTTCTTACACCATTTAATAGCAGATTTTCAAAATAGGAGAGATCATATATTATTGCCCCAAGGATATAATCGTGGTGATGTTTTTGTAAAAGAGGTTTCAATGTTGACGAGCTATTATTTTTTAACACCTCATCAGCCAGTGTTACATGTAATAGTGTTTCCGCCACTGCAGCCTGCCTATAAAAACGGAGAGCGTTCGGGAGACTCTATTTTTTCAACGCCGAGTTCTTCAACAAGGGCATTAATAAGATCTTCGGCGTCTGCTATAAAATCAGGAGCAATCGTAAGATCTATAATATTATTATGTCCGTCTCTTGTTGTTGGATTTGCAATACCATCATGGGATTCAAGACACCATCTGATATATCCGATATCTTTTCTATCCACTTTTATTGATCTGACAAGCATATCCATTTTCATAATACTCACTTCATTTAAATTTTTAATTATTAACTTCAGGCAAAAATGTCAGCCTCACCATTAGACCATACCAGAAGAACCGTTGGGAGTGATTCAAGACCGCCAAAAATATCGAGAGATTTTCTGGCAGATTCAGCATCCTGTGCATTCATTCCAAGAAAAACAAAATCAGAATTTCCTGATTCTCTGTTTATTACCTCTAAAGGAGGCTCGTTACTATTTATAATTTTAATCTCCGCAGGAATTCTGATATTGTTTTTTAAATCTTCCATATGTTTTTGAGCGATCTCTTTTTCTGCATCATTTAAAACAATTCTCATCAATCTTAAAGTTGCTCCTGACCAGGTTGAATGGAGTGTCATCAAATAGGCAAAAACAGCCATAAGGCTTCCATTTTGCTCTCCTCTCCACCATAGATCAATTACCCTCTTCTTTTTATCAGGTGCAAGAGAACCAGACTTATAAACAGTGATATTGTGCTGAAAAGAGGATATCAGCTCTACTTTTTTGTAAAAGTGTTCAAGGGATTCCGGAATCTTTAAATCAGGCATTTCAAGCAGTACAGTATTTGGTTTTAACGCCCCGATAGAATAACTCTGAATAAAATCTAAAAGAGCTGTGTAGTAGTTGTCAGAGACCACACAATTTGAAAAACCGATTACCCCTTCAGATTCCATGATACGCTTTATCTCTTCTTCTGTATATTTCTTTGTTCTGATTTTTTTGATAATATCATCTTCAGGACTCGCAATCATCGTGGCAACAGACATAAGCCCCCTGCCACTCTCAAGCCAGCCCGCTGTTCTTATCAATGAGTGCTCTTTTTGAGGATCGTCACTTAAGGTTACCATAATCGGACGCCAGTTTTTTGCATGCCCGGTTAAACCTTCCAATGCCAGAAGATTATCTTTTGTCCTCTGAAAAATATACCCTCTTTTGGCATCACCATAGGTAGTTTTTATGTCCCTCTTTTTGAGATAAAAATAAATAAGCCCTGTAACACCGAGAGCGATTAAAGCATATGAATCATTTATTTTCATCATTGCAATGCCGCAGCCCAGTGCTCCAACAAGAGCAGTTACCCAGTGAAAATACTTGAAAGTTGGCCGAAAGCTGGGATTACCGCTTTTGCTTTCAACAAATGCCGAAAGATTAATCATTCCATAGGCAATTAGAAAAAACATTGAAATAACCTCTGCAACAGCATTTAAATCACCTGCCCAGATAATGGCAACTGCAATAATAAATGTTAAAACGGTAGCTCTTTTGGGCTCGTTTGTTACCCCTTCACCTTTGGCAAAAAAGATCATGGGCTTCATAAGCCTGTCCTGCCCCATGGCCTGTAAAATTCTTGGAGCTCCCAGAAAACTTCCGAGAGCAGAACTTAAAGTTGCTGCAAAAACACCAAGTACAACAAGAGGACCAAACAGACTCATTTTCTGAAGAGAACCAAAAGAGTCCGCTATTAAATCAGCCCTTGAAGCACTACCCGCAACAAGAAACATCTGTAGACCATAGATGGCTCCTGTAAAAATAATAGCCCATATTGTTCCCCAGGGAATAGACTTTGCAGGATCTTTCAGATCTCCTGACATATTTGCCCCGGCGGTAATACCTGTTGTTGCGGGGAAGAATATTGCGAAAGCAGCCCAGAATCCAATTTGTGAGGTAAATTGAGGTTTCATTGATGCTTTATAAGTCGCGCCATCAAAGTGTATAAATCCGCCCACAATAAATGAGGCTATTGATAGAAGAAGTATTGCCAGTACAAAATATTGAGTCTTGATTGCAAGATCCGCTCCTTTGGATGTGAGCATAAAAAGTACCCCCACAATAAGACTGGAAATAACCTGAGTAATATGAAAATGAGTTTCCATATCAGCTGCAGTTAAACCTCCCAATTTTGCATCCCCAAGAAGAGGGATGGCTACAGAAAAAAGAGCCTCAGAAAAACCGATCACATAAAATGCAACTCCAACCGCCTGTGCAAGATAGAGAGTAATTCCGATACTTCCTCCAAAATCCGGTCCAAGCACCCTGGAGATCATATAATAGACCCCTCCTCCCTTCATTTTAATATTTGTGGAAATTGCAGAAATAGAGAGGGCTGTCAGAGAGGTTATCATCTTTGAAAACCCCAGTATCAGAAGTCCAAGCCAGATACCCGAATGTCCAACAACAAAACCTGCACGCATGAACATGATAACGCCAAGAATTGTGAGAACACAGGGAGTAAAAACCCCTCCAAAAAGTCCAAACCTGGCCTGAGCACTGCCATCATCCACACTATCAACTTTCACATTTTTCACATTTTCCATGTATTCAATTACCTTTGCATCTTTAAATCAAAATTCAATAGTCGAACATATATAATGAATATCATTAAAAAAAGCACAATTGAATAAAATTAATTGCAAGCAAACATCAATACATGATTTTAAATGACAATAATTTGATTTTAACACCATAAATTGTGCACTATCTTTTGCGGAGGCTTATTAAAATATGGATAATATCACCATCGGCAAAAAAATCTTTGAAAGGCGTGATCCCTGTGCACCTGTTTTAAGACTTGGAAAAACCCTTTTTGAAGCGGGCAGCATGAGAGCTACCGGTGTTATTGAAATTATTGATAAAGATATTATTCATCACATCAACGTTTCAAACGGAGGAATTTCTGAAATTGACGGAAATGTTGATTTTGCATCTATCGGGAACGCAACACAGCTCTTTCATCTAAATCGCCCAAATGTAAAGTGGCAGCAGGGTCAAATCAGAAGACGCCCGGTGATTAATCCTTCTGAGCTTATTTTTTCGGGTGTTACAGCAAGAAGAGACCTTTTTGATCCCGCATCCATATCCGAGCGAATTCCACTGTCCCTGCTGCAAATTAATGAATCAGACATTTCCATTCTTAAAAAACTCCCTGTTGGTCAGAAGGAAATAGATTTTTTCAAGGCTCTTACAAGGCCCACACCTGTCAGCATGGCCCTTTACAAAAGAGGTCTTGAACCAAAATACGCAGCATCAATTGTTGTCTCACTAAATATTTTAGGTGTATGGAAAAACATCTGGACACCCGGTGAACTGCCGAGACTCACAACCGCCTATAAAATAATTAAAAAAGCAGAACACAGTTGTGATGATTTTGAAATATTAGATTTAACAACTGATGATATTGATGAAGATGTTAATGAACTGGACAGAAAATTCAGGCACCTCTGTCTTGAACTTCATCCCGATAAAAACAGGCAAAACCCCGAGCAAGTTCAGGCTGAGGCAAAAAAAGCTTTCGAAATAGTTTCAAGCTCCTATACCAGGCTAAAATCCATCTCAAAAAACAGTGCCAGCCGCCGAAAAAGACCTGTAAACCAGCAACATCTTTCAGACACCTCCTGGCAAAGCTCCCTTGCTCTTGCCGAGAGTGAACTTATTAAAGGAAATATAAGACTGGCGAAAAAATCAGCCTTTGCAGCTCTGGCAATGTCCCCTCCAAAAGCGGCAAGAACAAGACTTAAACAGATAATCATTTCAGCAGCTTAATAATTACTAATAAGTGACCATCCCAAAATGCATGCGGGCTAACAAAAAAAAGCCCCCGCCTATGTCCTCCCCCGGTAGAGGCCAGTCTCACTCTCTGTATTCATCTTTAAATCTGCATATCTATGTTTGCAGAAATTTGATAAAAATATTTTTACAGCCAGCAATGTTGTTTTATCTTCATGAATTTATTGGCAAAATTTAATTATCATCAAACTTTTTTTAATTATTTTTAAAAAGTTCGCACAATTTTTTCAAACGGTCGATATACCTCCGTGAATTGTTCACATATTTTGAAAGGCGGTTTGAAAATGACTAGTCTGAAGTTCCATTTTTAAAAAAGCAAAAAGTGGCGTTGTTTCGTGTCATTTTTCATAAACATGCCCCCAGGGTTTTTCATATCATGCCCCCACCTGTTTGAGGCCGAATTTATGGTTTCATAAATCGGC
>JAFGVO010000421.1 GCA_016937935.1 Deltaproteobacteria bacterium
GAACCTCAAACATGAGATTATCAACTGATATTATATCTTTTTCTACTCTATCAACTTTTTCTGAGCCTACTAAAAAAGCACTTTCTACAATTGAGCGTTTACCCCAGTTTCCAAAACTCTGTGCTGCCTGAAGATTGATTCTTGCAAGAAAACCTATTGCCGCCAGCAAGACCGGAAATAATATAAATACGGCATTTCTGGCTACGGCTCTAAACACCCTTATTACTCTTTTTCAGAACGCAGGGGACGTTCCATTAAGGAAGATACAGCCTCGGAGGGTGAGATCTCACCTTTTAACAAAGCATCAACCATTCGTGTAATCGGCATCTCAATACCTTTAGAATTTGCAAGCTGTAAAGTAGAATGGGCGGTTGCAACACCTTCTGCAATCATGTTTGTACTGCTTAAAATATCTTCAAGCTTTTCACCTTTGCCCAAACGTAACCCGACCTGAAGATTGCGACTTAAATGACCGGTGCATGTCAATACTAAATCACCCATCCCCGCAAGGCCGGATAATGTTAAAGGATTAGCACCACACGCCACTGCAAGTCTTGTAATCTCAGCAAGACCTCTGGTGATAATTGCACTTCTGGTATTAATTCCAAACCCCAGACCTTCTGCAATACCAACACCAATAGCAATAACATTTTTAATTGCACCACCAAGTTCAACACCAATTACATCATCTGTAGTATATATTCTAAAAACCGAGGTTGACACCATCTCCTGAATTGTTATTGCCAGCGCTTCATTATGAGATGCCACAACAACAGTAGTAGGTGTTCCCTGTAAAATTTCTTTTGCAAAACTCGGGCCTGAAAGATACGCGAGATGATGGAGCTTTTCACCACCTAAAACCTCTTCAAAAACATCTGATAAAAGCTTCCCCGTACCTGTTTCAACACCTTTTGAGGCACATACAACTGATGCAGACTCTTTTAAATACTCTTTAGCCTCACTCCATATTTTCCTGATAAGCTGTGACGGTGTTACAGAAAACACTACATCAACTTCTGTGATTGCATCCTTTAAAGAATTTGTAGCCACAATACTTTCTGAAAGTTTAATTCCAGGTAGAAAGAATGTATTTTCGTGCTTTGAATTTATAATATCACAAAGCTCTTTTTCATAAACCCATAACCTTACCCCATAACCGTTTCCGGCAATTAGTTGGGCAAGGGCGGTTCCCATTGTTCCACCACCAATTATTGTAATTTCTTTTTCTTTTATTTGTTGTTCATTCATTCGCACAATGATAGGTCAATATGACACTATTTTTCAAGTTTGAAAAAAATTATTTTCAACAATTTACAATTGAGCCCTATATGACCCAAAACTCAAATATGAAAAACAATGCGAGAAAAATAATTATCGGAACATTGGGAATTGCAATATCATTAATAAGCCTGTTTTTCGTTTTTCGAAATATCGAGCTGGGCAAACTGTTAAAAACAGTAAACAGAATCGAAATTCTTCCAATGCTCCTTTCAGTTGCCCTTTATTGGGGCGGACTTGTTACAATGCGGACACTTCTTGTAAAATATATACTCTCTTCAAAAGGACATATTCCTTTTTATAGAGCATACAGGTGTATAGCAATCGGATTTCTTGCAAACAACATTCTTCCATTCAGAATAGGGGATGTTGCAAGAGGTGCTGCCGTATCAAATGCCGGTAAAATTAAATTTTCTACAGTAATGGGAGGAATGGCACTTGAAAGAATGCTTGACTTCTTAATGGCTGCACTTGTTGCATTTGGGGCTATTATAACTGTTCCATATGTACCTGATTCAATTAAAACTACTGCATTCTGGGCAGCTGCTGTATTAAGTACCGCATTATTACTATTTATCATTCTGGTTAGATTTAACCATTCCGAAAAAGAACAAAAAAACCTCCTCTCTCTGGTATGGAACCTTTGGGTAAGATTTTCATCCGGATTTAATACTTTACGAACATTTAAAGGTGTAGTTATTATTTTATTTATCGGAGTTATACTCTGGAGTTTTGGCATCGCATCAATTACAGCAAGACTTGCATCCTTTGGCCTTCCAGTATCAATCCCTTCTTCACTGCTTGTTTTTGCGTGCCTTGGATTCGGAGTTGCGCTTCCATCTGCTCCGGGCTATGTGGGCGTTTACCAGATAGCCGCCGTAATTGCTCTAACAGCTCTTGGGGTTGATGAAACTATTGCTGCAGCTTTCGGGCTATATAGCTGGATAGTAGATATTTCAGCAGGAAACATTGCCGGAGCAATTGGTATGGTACTGGAAGGAATGAGCTTAAAAGACCTTAAAAAAGCAGGTTCGTCTTAAATAATCTCACGTTCAAAATCATCTCGTTCAATTTATGATAATAGCTCTTTAATGCGATGAGCAGGTTGAGGACCCATTACTATTTTATCAACAATCTTATTCTTGATAACAACAATTGTTGGAGTTGCCATTACTCCTAATTTTTTAGCGGTTGCCATCTCTTTAGAAATATCAACAGGAAAAACACCTTCAGTATTTTTTGACAGTTCAATTACCACCGGAGTCATAGCCTTGCATGCTCCACATCCGGGACTGTAAAAATAAAAGAGTGCATTTCCACCTCTGGATACAAATTTACCTGCTTTTCCACCAATTTCAGGAACTTCCTTGCCTTTCATAGCTGAAGATTTGTAATAGACAAAGACTCTCATAAAAACTACTAAAGAAACAAAAAGCCCTATAACAACCAACAAAATATATAAAAAATTCATCAATTCTCCAATTCAAATTACTAAATTATTGCATGCAGGTCTAAGATGTGGGGATAAATAAACCATCAATACCGGAGCTACTGATTCTTCCTATTCCTGCTACTTTTTTTTCCCTTTTTACCAGCTTTTTTTTTACTATTATCGCTTTTGCCCGATTCAAGAGGGGGAATATAAACTGCTTTTTTCAAGCGCTCTTCACGCCCCTCTTCTGTAGGAATTCTGGTTTTTGCAACCCATCCCAACAACAGTACACCAGCGGTAAAAGGAACAAGAGACAGATACTGGCCCATTGTCAATCCATCAGAAAGAGTCTGGTACTCTTTAACAAATTCAACAGAAAATCTGCCTACAAAATAAACAACAAGAAAAAGACCAGCAAGAAGACCAAGTGGACGTTTCTCTTTTCCTGCCCACCTGTCTGCAAGAAAAAGAATAAGAAGAACAGTCAGCCCAAGTGCAAATTCGTAAAGTTGAGAAGGATGACGTACTACTGGTGGAAGTCCCATCATATCATCATATCTTGGAAACTGAACACCCCAGGGAACATCAGTCTGACGGCCAACTATTTCAGAATTAAAGAAATTTCCCAATCTTACAGCTGCTGCGCCAACTGCTGATGGCATGGCCATCCTGTCAAGGACCTCAAGGAAACGAAGTTTGTACTTAATTGAAAACCCGAGCATAGCAACAACAAGACCTAATGTTGCCCCATGACTTGCAAGGCCGCCTTTCCAGAAATATAAAATCTGAATTGGATCTGAAAGATATCTCTCTGGTTCATAAAAAAGACAGTGTCCAAGTCTTGAACCAACAAGAACTGCAATCACACCCCAAATAAGAAATCTCTCAGCCAGTTCAAGTGAATATCCGGCTCTAAGCATCTGTTTTCGCCAAATGAAAAAACCAATATAAAGCATTGAAGCAAAGATAATTCCATAATAACGAAGCTGTAGAGGCCCCATTCTTAAAATTACAGGATCAATATCCCAGACAAATGAATGTTCCAACAATATACCTACTTTCCCAAATATATGTACTCACCAATAAAAAACTGCAGCTACTTGCAGTCCCATCGGTAATTAGTTCAACAAACTTTTAACCATTTAATTATTTCATTCAAGTGTAAACAGAATAAAAAAGATCATTTAGAAATATTTGATAATTATTAAGATATTAAATTATTGATGGTTCACTAATTTACAATAACCATAACTCACATAAAAAATTCAGATAAGCAATGATTTAAGATAAGCAATCCACTCGTCCATTCCTTCACCGCTCTTTGCAGATAGAGGCAAAATTTTAGCATCAGGACGAATTTTTTTAACAGATTCTTTATATTTATCAATATTTACATCAAGATGTGGAAGCAGATCAGTCTTTGTAATTACTGCAACTGGAGAATCATGAAAAAGTACCGGGTACTTCACAGGTTTATCCTCTCCTTCAGCAATTGAAACAAGTGCAATTTTTTGTTCTTCTCCAAGATCAAAAGCTGCAGGACAAACGAGATTTCCCACATTTTCGATAAAAAGAAGCTTAACCCCATCTTGAACTGCATTTTCAAGTTGCTCAAAAATCTGCTGAGCATTTAAATGGCATGCGGATCTTGTCTCAATCTGAATAACTGGTGCCCCTTTCCCCATCATCCGTTTAGCATCGTTATCCGTCTGCTGATCCCCGGTGATAACTGCACATGAAATAACACCTTTTAATCGGTCAAGGGTTCGCTCAAGGAGATATGTCTTTCCGCTTCCCGGAGATGATATTAAATTAACAGCCACAACCCCATGATCTTTGAGCCAGGCCCGGTTTATTGCTGCCTGCCTGTCATTAATAGCCAGGACACTTGTCTCCAGCTCAATTACTCTGCGACGCTTCTTTTCTGATTCAAGACCATCACTATGTTCATGGTCGTGACTGTGTTCATGGTCGTGACTGTGTTCATGGTCGTGACTGTGTTCATGGTCGTGACTGTGTTCATGGTCGTGA
>JAFGVO010000422.1 GCA_016937935.1 Deltaproteobacteria bacterium
AACCCAAGCTCCCGGTTCACAAAAGCGTTATTTATAATTGCACCTTTTTTAAGAGTATCCGGAAGAAGCTCCGGCATTGTTTTTAAAGCACTGTTTAATCCTCCAACAGTTACACCATGAATGGTTTCTCCACTTTTAGATCCCCGTAAAAGCATCTCCCCTGCTCCATGAACAGTTGGGGAGACACCTGTAAAAAGAGTCCCGAATGATGGCTCGGTCCATGGGGATGCGGAGTGAACATTTTCAAACAGAACCCCTTGAGATGCAAGTTTATCAATTGCCGGAGATGTATTTTCTTTAAATCCGTAACAACCCAGACGATCTGCCCTTAATGCGTCAATAAGAATATAGACAATTTTATTCCCTGCAGGCTGAGCTTGATTACCTGTTGTCGTTTTATCAACAGACTTTAATGTTTTAACAGACTTTTTATCAGTTAACTCTGATGATTTTGGGGATACAGTTTTTTCATGTTTAACAATCTCTTTTTCAGAATCACCATTTTTTGAACAGGATAGATCAAAAAAGAGAAGAGAACTTATTAACAGAATTAAAAACAGGTTATTAAAATTTACATTTTTCATATGTGCAGGACTATCCATTAAATCTCATTTTATTAAAAGTGGTAAATTTTCAAATTTCTAACCAATTAACATATTTGAACTGAATCAAACAAACCCAAAGAGATGTTAATCATGCAATTAAATTGTGCAAGGAAGGTTTTAAATAAATTAATCTATAGATACAGGGATGAAGCAGCTGATATTTGTCTCGATTCTGAAGTTTGAACCAGTTGTATGGCGCTCTGCATGAAAAATATCCATATTATATAATCCTCCTGGAGTTATTCCAAGAAAATCTGCAACTGCATCAAAATCAATTGTACCTTCAAAGGGAAGATGCATACCACCAAGATCAAGTGCGATTTTATTATTTACAAAAATCCACAAATCGTCATCACCTCTGAATGTAAATTTTTGCCCTGCATTGTAGATAAATTTAAAATGAATCTCTGTGGTAAACAGATAGTTCATGCCACTGGGATTGTTACTTGAAGGGGTAATACCAAAGCCCTCTGTTGGTGAAAGGGGAAAAAATGCAGTAGTATCGTAAACAAAAACACCTGGTTTTTCAGCAGAATCCTCTAACTGAAGCTGTTTTTCAAATCTCTGATTGTTTGCAGTATCGTGATACCAGTCATAAAAACTGTCAGCACCTTCAAACATTGGAATGGTGCCCGCATAGCATGTTTCAGGTGTACCAGGGCCGCTGTCCCAGCAATTTTTTTCAAGAACTCCCGGCTCCAGACCTGTTTTCCATGTGTAAAGACCGTCAGCACTTGAAAAAACAGGTTTTCTGTCACCATCAAGTGTATCCTCTAAAACACCGGCCAAAGGTCCCCAGCCTGCATCCGCCCTCTCCATATCCGGGTGGGACGCATCAAAATCTCTCACGGTAATCTCCATAAGACTATCGCAGGCGGCTGAATCAACTCCTGTATCAACAAAATGATCTGTTGATTTTACATATTCGGAATCTGTATCACTGCCGTTTATCAGAGAAGAATCTGTGCCATTTGAAGTGGTGTTATCGGAATCACCAATAATGCCTCCGGTTTTTGAACCATCTTCACAACCTGAAATAATAAGAAGCAATAGTGTTAATAATAAAATTGTTTTTAAATAAAGTTTAATCATAAGAGAACCTCCTGATTACAATAATAACATAATGATTAATATTTTAATTATCTAATCAAACCAGAATTATGTCTATTTCTGCTCATGATATAAAAAAATCAGTCAATAGAAACAGGAACAAAGCATCTGATATTAGTCTCGATTCTAAAGTTGGACTGATCAGTATGACGCTCCGCATGAAAAATATCCATACTGTAGATATTGCCAGGGGTGATGTTGAGATTAAGCTGCTGGGCATCAAAATCTATAACACCTTCTGCGGGAGCATGCATGCCGCCTAAATCGAGAATAAGACGATCATTAACAAAAATCCACAGATCATCATCACCTCTGAAGGTAAAAATCTGGTTTTCAATATATTCAAATTTAAGATGGATTTCAGTTGTAAACAGATAATTTTTACCTGATCCTTTTGGGGACTCCCCAAATCCTTCATCAAGGGACAGGGGAAAAAACTGACTACTGTCAAAAATATAATTTTCGGGATTTTCACTGCTTTTTTCAAGTGTAATACTCTTCTTAAGAGTCCTGCTCAATTGTTCTCTGTCAATCCAGCCAAAACCATTTTTAAAAAGATCACTATCCCTGTACCATGTATAAAAAGTCTCCTCTGCATTCCATTTACCATCGTCATCCTGAATGCCCCACATGGGAATATTATTCCAGTCAGCGGTTGGAATACATGTACCATTTGGCTGAAGCTGACAATTGCCTCTGATTTTATTATAAACAGGCTTTCTCTCGCTATCAAGAGTATCTGCAATAAGCCCTTTAACTGGTCCCCACCCCTTATCTGCACGCTCAAAATCAGGATGCAGCTCTGTAAAATCCCTGAAAGTTACCTCTACAACATTGGAACACTCACCGCCCGGAAAGTTTGAATCGGAAGCAGTGTCAATGATTAAAGAATCACTGTCGGTAGACTCATCAGGAGCCTGGGCACACGACGAAAGCAAAAAAAGAGAAACAGCAAACAAAATTTTATGATTGTAATAAGTCATTTAAATATCATTAATATTATCGCCCCTTATTTGCAAGTATAGATAAAACATCAGCCAACTGTCCACAAGTATTTTGGACACACGTTGTTCTTAAGTTCATCAAAGTAAAAAAAATTCAGTGGATAATTTTAAATATATTTATTAAACCCTTTAAACATGTGCAGATTTTATAAAAAACACCTTGTTTAAAAGAATTTTTATGGTAAAAGGTCATCTCTTTCGGCAATAATGCCGATAAATACACACGTTCCATCCAGAGTATTCTCTGGCCCGGTTTGGGTGTTTTATTTTTAAATAAAATTTACCGGGATGAGGAGCGGAGGAAAAACAGAGGCAATTGCCTTCTGTTAATTTTAACAACCCTGGAGAAAATATGACTGAATCAACGGCAGTTGCCGCACCTGAAACATCCGTAAAAAAAGAACTTGTATCATTAAGAGAACTCCTTGAAGCCGGCGTTCATCTTGGACACCATAAAAAAAGATGGAATCCCAAAATGGCTCCATATATTTATGGAAGCCGTAACAATGTACATATTCTCGACTTGAGACTTACTCAGAAACTTTTTAATCAGGCTTATGAAACAATCAGCAATGTTGTTTCTAAAGGCGGTTCTGTTTTATTTGTTGGTACAAAAAGACAGGCTACTGAAGTTATAGCTGAAGAGGCCAGAAGATGTAACATGCACTTTGTTACACACAGATGGCTTGGTGGAACTCTTACAAATTTTACAACAATCAGAAACACTGTTGATCGCATGAAGAAAATTGAAACAATGCGTATTGACGGTTCTTATGAGGGCTTTGTAAAAAAAGAGCGCCTCAAAATGGATAAAGATTACGAGAAAATGGTTAAATTTGTTGGCGGAATTAAAGATATGGAAGAACTTCCTAAAGCAATTTTCATTGTTGACCCTCATAAAGAGTACAATGCAGTTGCTGAAGCAAAACGCATTGGTATTCCGGTAATTGCCCTTATTGATACAAATAGCAACCCTGATAAAATTGACCTTCCTATTCCCGGAAACGATGATGCTATCAGAACTATCAAGCTCATTACTTCAAAAATTGCAGATGCTGTAGAAGAAGGTGTTCAAAGACGCCGTGAAAATCTTAAAGGTGCTGCAACTCAGGCAGAAGGCGAAGGTCCTAAAGTTGAAAAAGCAGCCAGAAGACCAAGAACTGCAACTAAATCGAAAAAGGTTGAAGCTCCTAAAGAGGACTAATACATTTAAAATTAAAGACAGTTTAATGCTGGCAATACACAACAGCTGCAAACATTAAAATATTAAGGACAATAATATGGCTAAAATAACAATGGATATGATTAAAGAGCTTCGTGAAAGAACTTCTGCAGGAGTTGTAGACTGCAAAAAAGTACTTGCCGAAACAGATGGAGATATTGAAAAAGCAGTGGATGAACTTCAGAAAAAGGGTATCGCAAAAGCTGCTAAAAAGCAGGGGCGTATTGCTGCTGAAGGAAAAGTTGGAATATTTGCGGCAGCTGACTCAAAAGTTGCTGCAGTTGCTGAAATTAACTGCGAGACAGACTTTGTTTCTAAAGGCGAAAAGTTTGATGCGCTTTGTCAGGCTATTGCACAAAAAACTGCAGAGCTTGAAACAAACGACATCAGCACAATTCTTGCAGCTCCTTCACAGGGTGACAGCTCTATATCTATAGAACAGTCAATTACAAATTTTACAGCTGCAACCGGAGAGAAAACAAGCCTTCGCAGAATTGAATGCTTTAAAGTTGAACAGGGTAAAGTAGGAATCTACAACCACGATAATGGAAGAATCTGTGTACTTGTAGAAGTTACTGCAGGAGATGCTCAAACTACAGAAGGTAATGACTTTACTGAAATGGCAAATGATGTAGCTATGCACATTGCAGCCATGAACCCTTCTTACGTATCTTCAAAAGAGATTCCTGCAGAGGACATTGAACGTCAGAAGTCAATCTTTACTGCTGTTGTACTTGAAGAGGGCAAACCTGAAAATATCGCTCCCAAAATTGTTGAAGGTAAACTTGCAAAATGGAAAAAAGAGAACTGTCTTGTTGATCAGGTATTTGTGAAAGATAATGATTTAACTATTTCTGCTCTTATTGCAAAATTCGGCAGCGATGTTGAAATTACCCGTTTTGCACGTTTTGAAGTTGGTGAAGGAATGCAGAAACGTGTTAATGACCTTGCTGCTGAAGTTGCAGAGATGACCAACTAATACTCTCTTATGTCCAATACCACCTCTCCAAAAGTAATGTTAAAACTCTCCGGTGAAGTACTCGCCGGAGAAAAAGGCTTTGGTCTGAACCCTGAGGTTTTAAACAGTACAGCACTGCAGCTTGTTAACGCTCAAAAAGATGGAGCAAGAGCTGCAGTTGTTCTTGGTGGTGGAAATATTTTCAGAGGACTTGGAGATGCGGCTGCAAAAATGGACAGAGTTACTGCTGACGAAATGGGAATGCTCGCAACGGTAATTAACGGCCTTGCTTTAAAAGACGCAATTATTTCACAGGGAGGTCGAGCAGCACTTTTTACTGCCCGACCCCTTGGTCCTGTCGGAAAACCTTATGTTCGTGATGATGTTCAGGAAAAGCTTGATGCAGGCTATATTGTGATTTTATCAGGAGGAACCGGCAATCCTTTTTTCTCCACTGATTCAGGAGCAGCATTAAGAGCAGCTGAATTATCCTGTGACTTGTACTTAAAAGGTACTAAGGTTGACGGAGTTTACGACAGTGACCCCGCAAAAAACAGTGCAGCTAAAAGATACGACAAAATTTCATACGATGATATGATTGAGCAGAAACTCACGGTAATGGATCTCACAGCATCAACACTGTTAAGAGAAAATCGTGTAACTGCACTTGTTTATAAAATGACCGAACCTGACAGCATCTATAATGCTGCACTTGGCAAACCATACGGAACGCTAATCATTCCTTAGGTATTCTTCTTTATTATTATACAATAAATATCTCAAACTTTTCAGGACTTTATATTTATCAGGCAGCCTTTGGCGCCGGTGGTTCAAATCCCGGGGTGGGTTCCAATACAAGCAGAGGCTGCTCAGGTATTAGGGGAGGAAGAGAAAAGTGAGCTCTGGCTTCATTACAGTAAATCAGATCTGTATTGGAAATTGTCCATGAACCATCCTCCTGCATTTGTACCCCGAAATTACGACAAGGGCTGGCCCGAACCAGATATGCGTTACAGGAAATGGATCCTCCAACCTCTCCACTCAGTTCAATACAACGCACAGGGTAGCTTTTTGTACCCTTCATGCATACCTGATGATGATCTCTTGGGACAGTTCGCTGCGGTAAAGGACCGGTTAAGCCTTCAGGATCACACTCCATCCAGTGAAAGCTCACCCGATAATAACAACAGCACGCCCCACAGGTTATACAGGGACTTTGTGTTTTCATGTAATTTTCACCTGCAAATGATATTTGCAAAAATGGACAATGGTTATTGTCCTGAGGAATTATTGTACACAAAAATTTTAATCAGGATACAAAAATAAACTATTTTCTACGGAATGATCTTTCAAGATTTTCGGGAATCAAATCAGCTGCTTTTTCTGTATTATCAGATAAAAGTCGCCCTACTCCTGAATGTGCACCTTTTCTTCCGCTTTTGGGAGGCTCGCCACAAATTGCACACCCTCCTGGACAGTTGTTTTCAACGTGGGGAGCTTCAGTGTAGCGAGTAATTACACCTTCGTAATTTCTTAAAACAACAGCTTCCGGGGAACTTGATAAAAAGTAATTGGGAGAGAGTCTTATTTTACCGGCACCACCAGGAGGATCCACTGCAAATACAGGTACAGCAAAACCGCTTATATGACCTATTAATGATTCCATAATCTCTATTCCTCGTGAAACAGGTGTCCTGAAGTGGGAAATACCCTTTGCCTGATCACACTGGAAAAGATAGTATGGGCGAACCCTGTTTTCAGTAAGCTCATAAAACAGCTCTTTTAATATTTGAGGACAGTCGTTTACACCTTTTAAAAGAACAGTCTGGTTTCCAAGTGGAATACCTGCGTCTGCCAGCATTGCAAGAGCCTTCTTACTTTCACTTGTAATCTCTTTTGGGTGATTAAAATGGGTATTGATCCAAAGTGAGCGATATTTTTTAAGCATATCAACAAGCTCATCATCTATCCTCTGAGGCAATACCACCGGCACTCTTGTACCAATTCTTACAATTTTTACATGAGGAATTTCAAACAGCTCTTTTAAAATTGAATCAAGTTTTTTTGTGCTCAAAAAAAAGGGATCACCTCCCGAGAGAAGCACATCTCTTATCTGACTGTTATTTCTGATATAATCAATACCTCTGTTTAAAGAATCAGGTGTAATTGCTTTTACGGGATCCCCGACTTTTCTCCGTCTGTTACAATGTCTGCAATAGGTAAAACAGCTATTGGTTACCAGAAGTAGCGCTCTGTCCGGATATCGCCTGGTTAATCCGGGAACAGGTGAATCAAGTTCCTCTCCAAGAGGATCGGTCATCTCTCCAGGGGCTGTAACAAGCTCTGCAAGGGAGGGAATTCCCTGTTTTCGTATGGGACATTCAGGATTATTTTTATCCATCAGTGAAGCGTAATAGGGAGTTATTCCCATGGGAAATATTGAAGAGGCTTTATCAATTTGTGCAAGTTCTTCTTTTGTAAGATTAATATATTTTAAAAGACCCGAAGGTTCTCTTATCATATTTTTTAACTGGCTTTTCCAATCCATATTCCCTCTTTTAAATTCCCTCTTTTAAATCATCTCTTGCAAAATCTGCGGCATTTTTGTATGGACTCTTAAGTCACTATTGATAATAAAGCAATTAATCATGAAACAAAAACAAAACAATATTCCTCCCGCTCCAAAGCCGTCAATAGACAGGGATAGTGATCTGCCAAAAAAATCACATAAAAAAGAGATTAAGAGTGCCGCTCTTATTATTTTAATGGCAATCCTCTCTTTTGGGGGAGGTTTTCTTCTTGTACATTTTACCCTTCCACGCACTTCAATTATCCCGACTCAAAAAAGTACCTGCAATAAAAGTGACCAGCCTGAAGACGTTTTAAACCATGATGATGTGGCAGTAACTGAACCGGAAGAAACAAAGGATGAAACCTCGTCAGAAGCTGATTTAAAAGATGAAAATTCCGGAAATGCAACAGCACTTCCAGAAATTATTCCCGGTCCAACTCCTGATGGAATAAAAATTGACGGAGCGGCCCTTTATTATAAATGCTGGGATGATAACGGCAATGAGCAAAAAGAGTGCGAACGTCTAACAGTTCTTGAAAAAAGAATGGCAACAAGGCTCTACGTTGTTGACAGATGTAAAAAAGAGTTTGCAAATGACGAATTAGGTCTTCTCAGCCTTGGCGCAAATCTTGATTTTAATGATAATACAATTTCGTTTTGGAGCGGCCCGTCATCAACTATTGAAGGGGCTAAAAAAATTGGAAACTGTGTACGGCTGAAACTTGCCGGTATTCCCATATATGGAATTAATCACAACTTCAGCAAATACAGAATATTTTTTACAATAGATTTTTTTGATATTCAACAGCGTGAGCGTGAACTGGCTAAAATACGTAAAAAAGGCCGTGAAGTTGAAGTTATTAAAGACAGAGTCAATGTGAGAGAAGAGCCTGTTACAGGAGCCTCTCTTGGCAGAATTAACTCGGATTCGAAAGTTATTTTTCTTGGTAAAGATGAAACCAAAGAGTGGTGCAAGGTTCTGACTCC
>JAFGVO010000423.1 GCA_016937935.1 Deltaproteobacteria bacterium
GCCTGCACAATCCTGGACACAATCGTTGGAAGGGTCACTGTCACAAACGTCACAGTTATCTACTACCGCTGTGCCGCCCCACGTGCCTGCACAATCCTGTACACAGTCGTTGGAAGCGTCACTGTCACAAACGTCACAATTATCTACGGTGGCAGTTCCCCCCCACGTGCCGGCGCAATCCTGTACACAATCGTTAGACGCATCTGTATCACAGACATCACAGTTATCTAATGTTGCCGTACCACCCCACGTTCCTGCACAATCTTGTACACAATCATTAGACGCATCTGTATCACAGACATCACAGTTATCTAATGTTGCCGTACCACCCAAAGTACCGGCACAATCCAGGACACTGGTATCCGAATCCGTTTCACTCTCAGTATCTGAATCCGCCTCTGTCCCTGTATCAGAAACATCTTCCGTTCCCGTATCTGAATCATCTTCCGTCTCTGTATCAGATACATCTCCAGTCCCTGTATCAGAAACATCTCCTGTTCCCGTATCTGAACTCGTATCATCCTCTGAATTTCCAGACCCTGTACAACCAAGAATAGTTATCGCTGATAATGCAGCTAAAAAAATCCATTTATAAAAATTGCCCATTGTATATCCTCCCATGAAAAGAATTTATTTACGACGGCCTGCCGTTTCCAACTAAATATTTAATAGTTTTTTGTAATGTCAAATTTACCAATGAAGAAACATTTTATTTTCATAAGCTGTATTTTCAGAGCAAGATGATAAATAATTGTCTTTATAAAATGATACAAAATGGGAATATTGCAGTTATTTTATCCGGTCTAGAATCTCTCTGGCTTTGGATTCCATTTCTGCTTCGTCATGATCTTCTTCGTGGGTATAGCCTAAGAGGTGGAGGATTCCGTGTACCAGTAATATGGTTACCTCTTTTCTAAGTGAATGATTTTTTTCAGCGGCCTGTTTTTTTGCAGTTTCAATTGAAATTATAATATCTCCAAGCATCTGTTCATTTTCCATTTCGGGGATATCAATATCATCACCATAGGGAAACGACAGCACATCTGTGGGGCGATCTTTGTGTCTGAAATCTCTGTTCAGGGTGTGAATAAATTTATCATCACATAATACAACTGCCACATTACAGGGGTTATCTTTTAAAAGTTCAAGTGCCCTCTCCCCTTTCAGCTTAACAGTTTTTGCGGCTATTCCTTTTACGCTTCCTCTTGTTGACACATCCACATTATGCATATTTTTCTCCCTTATAAATTTATTTTAACAAATTGTTTATATTTCGTTTAAGCAGCCTTGCCCCTGTTCTATGCAGTGCTGTTCCTTCAAGTTTTTTATTAATATTATCTTCAGTCATTAAAAGCAAATCATGAGGGGTATCAGCAATTATACTGTTTAATGGGGGCTCTAAAAAACTTGTTTTCTCAATATTGTTATGGGGCCTGTTATGGGGACAGACATCGTTGCAAATATCACACCCGAAAAATGCTGAGACTTCCCCTTTATAATCAATGGCATCATCCCCCTTGTATTCAATTGTATAATACGAGAGACATCTGTTTGAATCCAGGGTTCCATCTCCGTTTAATGCACCTCCAGGGCAGGCTTTAATGCATTTTGAACAATCACTGCATAGGGAAAATTCATCTTTTACTTTTCCGGCTTCAACATTAACAGCAGCTTCAGCTTCCATTTCAGCAGTTTTAATATTTACCCCATTCATATTTTCGGGAAGGCCGCTTATAAAAATCTCCCCAAGCACCAATTTAGACCCTGCCCCTTCCACAATGAGCATTCCGTTTTTGCCAATAGAACCAAGCCCCGCAAGTACAAAGAGGGTTCTCTCCATTACAGGTGCGGAATCAACTACGACGCGAAACTTTGCAGATGGATATTTTTGAACAATTACACCGGCCAGTCTGTTTAATATTTTTTTAACGGTTTTATGGTAATCCCTTCCCCTTGCATAAGATGAGATATTTTTCCAGATGCCTTCATTTATTGCACCGTTTCCATAATAAAACCCTGCACAAATAACTGTGGTTGAATCTTCTAATATATTTTTGGGATTAAAACGAACCTCCTGATAATTTTTAAGATAATCCATATCTGCGCTAAAGCCCCCATCAAGCCAGGCTTTGTATTTTTCAACCTGCTTTTTGGGAATTTCATCTAAAGAAAGCACCCCTAAAGCAGCGATACCAAAAGTTTTTGCTTCAGTTAAAATAAAATCCCATTCATCTGTAATATTACCTGTAAACACATAGCCCTTTTACAATATTGATACTATTTTTACACCTTAAAATATTGCCGAAACAGCTATAAACAATTGACTTTTTGTACATATTAAACCAATAGTTACTAAGACCTGATTAACTGTTCAGGTTTTTAACGTATTTAATATAAAGAAACGAGTAGATATGGGCAGTTTTATAGTAGAAGGGGGAATACCTTTATGTGGTGAAATTACACCATCAGGTAATAAAAATGAGGCTTTGCCTGTTCTTGCAGCCTCTCTTCTCTCCACAAAACCGGTTAAAATAAGCAATATCCCATATATTGGTGATATTCATACCATGATAAAAATTTTAAAAGGTCTTGGGGTTAATATTACCAACGAAAACAGAGACACATTAATAATTGATGCCTCACATTTAAACGATCAGGAGCCCGATCCATCGCACAGTGCTAAAATAAGAGCATCATTTCTTCTTGCAGGCCCGCTTCTGGCAAGGCGGGGACACATAACCCTTCCAAGACCGGGAGGGGATAAAATTGGCAGACGCAGACTTGATACACATGTTCTGGCACTTAAAAATCTCGGAGCTGATGTGGTTTTAAGCAATGCCTACCATATCACAGCAAAAAACGGATTAAAGGGCGCAGAAATTTTTCTTGATGAAGCGTCAGTAATGGCCACTGAAAACGCTCTTATGGCAGCAGCTTCTGCATCTGGTGACTCAGTTATTTATAATGCCGCCTGCGAACCCCATGTTCAGGGGCTTTGCAACATGCTAAATGCCATGGGTGCCGAAATAACCGGCATCGGAAGTAATGTTTTACATATAAAAAGCTGCTCATCCATGACCGGCTGCAACCACAGAGTAATGAGTGATCACATTGAAATCGGCAGTTTTATCGGTCTTGCCGCAGTTACAAAAGGTGAGCTTCGAATAAAAAATATCGAACCACATACAATGAAAATGATTCAGATTATCTTCAGACGCTTAGGTGTTGAGACAAAGTTTGAAGGATTTGATCTTATTGTACCTCCAAATCAGAAAATGGAGGTTCAAAAGGACTTTGACGGGGCAATTCCAAGAATTGGCGATGCTCCCTGGCCGGGGTTTCCTGCTGACCTTACGTCTATTGCCGTTGTTACGGCAACTCAAAGTAAAGGCACGGTTCTTATCCACGAAAAGATGTTTGAAAGCCGCCTCTTTTTTACTGATGCCCTTGTATCAATGGGCGCTCAGATTGTTTTATGCGACCCCCACAGAGTTGTTGTAACAGGCCCGAGCGAACTTTACGGGCAGGAACTTTCAAGCCCTGACATCAGAGCCGGTATGGCACTTCTTATTGCGGCCCTAAAAGGAAAAGGTCGTTCAGTCATTCATAATATCAGACAAATCGACAGAGGATACGAACGGATAGACCTTCGACTGCAAAAACTTGGAGCCCGAATCGAAAGAGTTTTAGTCTGAATATTAAATTAGACTTTTCTGACTTTAGATATTATAAAAACCTTTTTTAGAAATTACCAAAATAAAAAATTTAAGGAGAAAATAATGAACAAACATCTTTTTACATCAGAATCAGTGTCAGAAGGACATCCGGACAAAGTATGTGACCAGATTTCAGACGCCATTCTAGACGCCTGCCTTAAGGATGATCCAAAATCCAGAGTAGCCGTTGAAACCATGGTTAAAACCGGAATGGCCGTAATTGCAGGTGAAATAACAACAAACACCTGGGTTGACATGGCTGATATTGTACGAAAAACAATTAAAAATATCGGATACACAGACTCATCTATGGGGTTTGACGCCAATACATGTGCAGTTCTTACAGCAATTGAGAAACAGTCTCCTGATATTTCTCAAGGTGTAACACAGGGTAAAGGTCTGTACAAAGAACAGGGCGCCGGAGATCAGGGAATGATGTTTGGATATGCCTGTGACGAAACTAAAGAGCTTATGCCTCTGCCCATCTCCCTTGCAAACAAACTCATGAAAAATCTCTCTGATTTGCGCAAAAAAGGTGCAGTCAACTATTTAAGACCAGATTCAAAAAGTCAGGTTACTGTGCAATATGAGGGAGAGACTCCTGTATCAGTTGATACTGTGGTTATATCAACACAGCACTCTGAAGATGTTAGCCATAAAGAGTTATCATCATGGGTAAAAGAGAATCTCATCATCCCTACAATACCTGCAAAACTTCTTACAAAAGATACAAAGATTTTTATTAACCCCACAGGGCGCTTTGTTTACGGGGGACCTTATGCGGACGCAGGACTCACTGGTCGTAAAATAATTGTTGATACATACGGCGGAATGGGAGCACATGGCGGTGGAGCATTTTCAGGCAAAGACCCTTCAAAGGTTGACCGCTCTGCTGCTTACTATGCAAGATATGTTGCTAAAAATATTGTTGCTGCAAAACTGGCCTCAAGGGTTCAGGTTCAGGTGGCCTATGCAATCGGTGTGGCTCAGCCCGTATCAGTTCTTGTGCAGACATTTGGAACCTCAGTAATTGATGAGGACATAATTTCAAAATACGTTATGAAAAATTTTGATATGCGCCCTGCTGCAATTGTTGAGCAGCTGGATCTTTTAAAACCGGGATATATTGCAACAGCGGCTTACGGTCACTTTGGAAGAACCGGCAAAAGATTCACATGGGAAAAAACAGACCGCGCTGCCAAAATGGCTTCAGATTTGCTTTAATCAATCAACGTAGTTCGATCTACGTTGATCAGTCACCCTTAACAATTAAAATCTCACCATTACTGTTAAACCATATTTAATCTTTGTAAAATTGTGTTAATTTAAACATGATGATTACAGAAAACTCAAAAAATATATCGATAGCTCTTATGGCCTATAACGAAGGGGCAAACATTGCCGCGGTTGTTTCAGATCTTAAAGAGTCCCTTGGCAGGATTGATGGAACCCACGAAATAATTATCATCAATGACGGCAGCAGTGATAATACAAAAGAGATTGCAGAAAAGCTGTCCGAAGAATTTAAAATTGTCCGAACTGTTAATCACACCCCCAACATGGGACTTGGAGCAGTATACCGGACAGGATTTAAAGAAGCCAAAGGGGACTATTTAACATTCTGGCCGGCGGATGGTCAGTTTGATACAGATATAATAAAAGATTTTACCTCACAAACAGATAAATGTGATCTTGTTTTAGGCTACCTGCCAAACCGCAAGCGAGGTGTAATAGGCAGCACACTGTCCTTTGGAGAAAAAACCCTCTACAGAATCCTGTTTGGAAAAATGCCCAAATTTCAGGGGGTACTCATGCTTAAGACATCAATGCTTAAAGATATAAATCTTATTTCAGAAGGAAGAGGCTGGGCAGTACTAATTGAGTTTATAATAAAAGCCAAAAAGCAAAACTATAAAATTAAAAGTATCCCCACCGATCTCTCAAAAAGAGCATCAGGCAAATCTAAAGTAACAAACATAAAAACAGTAATATCCAACCTCTCCCAAATAATAGAACTGAAATTTAAAATCTGACTCCTAAATTTAAAAAGTAGTAAAAGTGGCGAAATCGTTTTTGAGCCGCTATATTAATATACATGAATTTATTTTATTTAAAAATTTACATTCTATTTTCGATTTTAATTATTTTACCCCCCTTAAACTTAAAGGCTCAGACTGATAACAGCGACCACAAGGTTACAACTGTCTGTATCTCTCCGGGTCACCCTTCCACTTATGGGGATAAACCTTATGAAGCTGTAATAAACAGAAAAGTTGCCTACTATCTTTTTGAACTTCTCCTTCAAAATAATTATAAACCTGTAAGTCCGGTAGAACTGTCAGAAACGCTCCTGTCTCTGGCAGATCCCGAAACTGATTTTCCTTCTGACTATCCTGAATTTGAACCACAACTGCCAGTTGACAAGGCAGATTTCTGTAACAAAAACGGTGCAGATTTTTTAATTTCCATTCACCATAATTTTTCTGTAAAACCAAATAAAAATTATACAACAGTCTTTTACAGCAGTGACGAAAACTATAATCCCATTCATAAAGGTGCAAAAAAGTGGTCTAAAATTACAGCTGATTACATTCATAAAGCCCTGAAAACATCTAAGGCACGCAACATCTCTGACAGTGAATATTTAAAATTTCAACTTGGAATTACAAGTAACTCAAACACCCCTGCCATTCTTACAGAAGCATCTTTTTACTCCAATCCCTCAGAGCGAAAACGCCTTAGCCAAAACAGTTATCTTGAAAAAGAGGCGACGGCAATTTTCAGAGCCTTCAATGATTTTATAAAAAAAGAGTATCCTCAAAAATATGCCACACCCTCAAATACAAATTTAAAATCCAATCACCAGGGAAAAATAATGGTGCTGATGTATCACGACATTGGTTATCCTGAATCCACATGGCGAAGAACTCCTGAAAATTTCAGACAGGACCTTACAACGTTGTACAATCAGGGATACAGAGCAATAAGCCTGAAAGATTATGTAACAGGCAATATAAATATCGAAAAAGGAAAAACCCCGGTTGTAATAACTTTTGATGATGGAACACCTGGCCAGTTTACGTTTTCGCAGGATAACAACCAGAAAATACCTGATGAAAAAAGTGCTGTAGGCATACTTGCAGACTTTTATAAAGAGCACCCGGACTTTGGACTTGAGGCCACATTTTTTTTAACAGGCAAAAATCCATTTGGAGAGAGTGAATCTGTACAGGATAAAATAACTTACATTTTGCAAAATGGCATGGACATAGGAAACCATACTGTAACCCATAAAAATCTTGGAGCACCTGAAAATCAAAACGATCTGCTGATACAAAAAGAGATTGGAATGCAGGCGCAGTATCTGGAAGCCCTTGCAGGAGATAATTACAAAGTGGACACCATCGCACTCTGCCACGGAGGTCGACCTCAAAAACAGCATCACAAATTCATTATCAAAGGTAAATTCAATACTATACCATACCAAAACAGTGCAATATTAAACGTAGGCTCAAAACCGGCACTCTCCCCCTTTGATGAAGAATTTAACCCGGCCTTCATTAGCAGAGTAAGAGCCGGCACAATAGACGTTGGCAAAACAGGTCTCTACAACTGGCTGAACCACTTTATAAAACACCCTGAGCAAAGATACATTCAGTAAAATCAATCCCGACAAATGAACATATTATCTATCAATAAACATTGCCGGCTGTTATTAATATTTGATTATCTGGAATAACCCTTCATGGTTAATCAGTAGTTAATATTGAAAAAAGAGAGAGCATATGGATACATCATTTTTAAATTCTTACTGGTTTATTTACGGACTATTACCCCTCATGATATTCTGTTCCAGAATTATTGATGTCTCTTTAGATACTCTGCGTATTGTTTTTGTGTCGAAAGGCAATAAAATCGTGGCACCGATTCTTGGATTTTTTGAGGTATTAATCTGGCTCATGGCGATTACCAGAATTATGCAAAATCTTGATAATCCGACCTGTTACTTTGCATATGCAGGCGGTTTTGCCGCAGGCAACTATGTTGGTCTGAAAATCGAAGAGAAACTGGCAATGGGTGTACAGATGGTAAGAATAATAACCCATAAAAATTCAACACCTTTAATTAATACCTTACGAGAAGAGGGGTTTGGCGTAACAGTCCTTGATGCAGAAGGAAAAGACGGACATGTTCATATTATTTATTCTGTTGTAAATCGAAATCAGATTTCAAAAGTTATACAAGTTATTCAGAGTTCCAATCCAAATGCATTCTATTCAATCGAAGATGTTCGTGAAGTTAAAACAACCGGAACTCTTGCATCAGCAAAATCAAAAAACTCAATACCAAGATGGATGAAAAAAGGCAGATAGAAAAAGTTCAGCCAGCTATCAATAATACATACAGTCTTAATGTTGAATATATTTACAGTTCTGTTTTTTGTTTGAAAACTTGTTTTACTTCATCGGGGAGGTCGTTAAATTTGGGTTTTTCTGCTGTTAGCATTGCAAGGGCAAATCCTAAAAGTGTGAAGACAAAAGCTACTGCTATAAAAATCAATAGAACCTTTTTGTTAAATTTTTTTTCTTTTTTATTCTCAATATCTGCCATTTTTTATCCTTTTAAATTTTAATCAGTTAATATTTAATACGAAGTGAAAATAAAACAAAGAGGTAAATTTTGGATAATTCAAAAACTTTTGACATTGCAGTAATTGGCGGGGGAATTGTTGGAACAGCAACGGCGATGAAACTTGCTATGCGTGGAGGTTTAAAAATCGCACTAATTGAAGCTGAAAATGAGCTGTCAATGCATCAAAGCGGTCATAACAGTGGTGTTATTCACTCGGGGATATATTATAAACCTGGCTCGTTAAAAGCTGAAAACTGCATAAAAGGCAGAGAACTGTTATACAAATATCTAAAGAAAAAAAATATTCCCTTTAACAATTGCGGCAAGCTTATTGTTGCAACTGAAGAAAATGAAATAGCCGAGCTAAACCGATTGAAAAATAACGGAGAACAAAATGGTTTAAAAGGTATCAAAAGTCTTACGTCTGAAGATGTTAAAAATATTGAACCCAATATTAGAGCCATAGAAGCGCTCTTTGTTGAAGAGAGTGGAATTGTTGACTACAAAAAAGTTGTAAATGCATATGCAGAAGATTTTACAAATGCAGGCGGAACCATTTTTACATCCAACCGGGTTAACAAAATATTTAATGAAAATTCCAATCTCAAAATTCTCACAAAGGAAAATTCTTTTGCAGTAAAATACCTTATAAACTGCGGTGGACTCGAGAGTGATAGAGTTGCCAAAATGTGCAATATCAACCCTCTTGTAAAAATTATTCCTTTTAAAGGTGAGTACTATATTTTAAAAGATGAGTTTAGTAATCTATTTACAATTCCTGTTTACCCGGTGCCTGATCCGGAGCTCCCTTTTTTAGGTGTACATTTTACAAAAACAGTCGATGGTACTGCAGAAGCAGGTCCCAATGCGGTTTTAGCATTTAAAAGATATGGATATTCAAAATTCTCTTTTTCACTCAAAGACACTTTAGACACTCTCTTATACCCTGGATTCTGGAAGATGGCTTCAAGACAATGGAAAACAGGAATAATGGAAATGCATCGTTCATTAAGTAAAAGAAAATTTGTTTCATCATTAAAAAAACTGATGCCCGCAATTGAAAAAGAACAGATTGTTACAGGAGGATGCGGCATTCGCGCACAGGCAATGGACAAAAACGGAAATTTAATTAACGATTTTAAAATTGAGACGACGAAAAACCAGATTCATATTTTAAACTCACCCTCACCTGCCGCAACTTCATCTCTGGCAATAGCGAAAACAATTGAGGATATGGCTGTAGAAAAATTCAATCTGTAAGTTGAATATAAGCTTTAGATAACATTACTTTTGGGTCTTGGACCAGTTTTTCCAGGCTTCAATATCATCACCAAAGCTTTGTTTCGTAATCATCCTAAGAGCGGCATTGGCCTGTCGTGTAACTTCCTTCTCTGGACTTGAAAGAGCTTCAATAAGTGGATTGACAGCTTTATCACTTCCAATTCTCCCTAAAACTGCTGCTGCACCGGCTGCATCCAAAGGATCTTTACTTTTCAAAGTTTTTATCATTACAGGAACTGCCGCATCACCAATTTTAATAAGAGAGGATATTGCGTGAATTCTAATCTCAGGATCATGTAATACTGTGGACAAAGCATTTGCAGAATTGGCTTTAGGGAAGTTTGAAAGCGCCGCCACACAATGATATCTGACAGCTCGTGATTCAACCTTAAGTCCTCCAATAAGAACATTTACAGCTCTTTCATCCTTAAGCTTGCCAAGTGAATATGCTGACATTGATTTAACCTGATCATACTCATCATTATTTAAAAGTTTAATCAGCAGAGGGACAGCAGCTTTATCTTCCTGAGTTCCAAGGGATTTTGCTGCACAGGCGCGAACAGGAGGATTAGGGTCACCCAAAGCATCTATAAGAGGTTTCACCGTACGTTCATCTTTAATGTCCGAAAGTGCACAGGCAGCTGCATTTTTAAGCTTTACATCCCCTGATTCAATTACATTTAACAGGGTTTCTACAACAGCATCGCTTTTGGTTCTGCCAAGGGCCACAATAAGCATTCTTTTATCTATTGGTGATTTTTCATTTTTAAACTCATTTAAAAGAGCTTCAACTGCGGGTTTACCCATAATTGCAATAGCATTGTTTATGGCATTTCTAACCCCTCCATGGGTATCACCAAGGGAACTTATCAAAATTGAAATACTATTAAGAGATTTATATTTTTCAATTATATTTACAGCTGAAATTCGTACTTTAAAGTCATCGCTTAAAAGCATTTTCTTCAAAGTCTCTTCGAGCTGTTCAAAAGTATACTCTTTTAAAGAATTGACTGCGACCGCTCTTAATTGTGGATTTTTATCAGCTACGGCCATAGAGAGAACAGGAATTGAACTTTCAGATTTTACCTGTCCAAGTAATCCCGCTGCACTCTTTTTAAGCTGAATATCTTCTGTGCTCTTTTCATCAGGTGAAGCAACAACATCTTCAACCTTTTTAAGACAGGAGAGTTTATCCTTTTCCAACAGCTTCAACAACTCTGCATCTTTACCGGTTACAGACTTTTTAAGCTTATCAAATAATGGATCACACACATCACTTTTTACAATTGATTCATTATCTGTTGAACTTCGTGAATCATCTTTTTTAGATTCAGTACATCCTGCAAAAAACAAAATAAAAACTATTAAAAATAAAAATTTCAAACTCATATTTTCCTCCATAAAAAATCAGGAGAAACAATACTCTAAAATAACAATAATAACAAATTCAAATGAACGATATGACAGATGATTATCTTTAACATTTTAAAATGGCAAAACAATGTGAAAATAACTTTTTAAACTGTTGCTTAATTCATGGGAATAACAATAATAAAAATGTCTGGCGTGTTTGTCATGGCAATTTTATATGGCTCCGCGGTACTATTCCGCGGGGATCTGTGCCTTACAGCGGTGTGCAGGCCGGTCATAACGCATCGGAAGCCTAAAACTGTAATACGGAGCCCACCTTTTATAAGGACGCGGGGTTTATTCAGCCTGTAACGGCACGCCGGATTTTTTTTTATAATTTTATTTATAGTCATCAATTAATTTACTGGCAATTCACCTCAAAAGTCTTCTTTAAAATATGCGGGGAATTCCTGGTAAACAAAAAACACACAGTCATGTTAAGCAGCAGTCAGATAAATGACCCGTTTCAAAAAAAATTAATGTTATTAAGTGGATTTTACTTAAAGGGAATTGCTTTTAATGAGGCTTTGCCATCTTTTTCGTAAACATTAAATTTTACTGATTTACAACCGTATCTGGCTTTTAAAGCATCTCTGTTCTTTTTAAGAGTAACTTCAAATCGCTCAAAGGTCAGCTGATCAACCGGCTCTCCAAGTTTCTGCTTAAGGGCAACGAAATCTTTATGAACTTCTTTAAAATATGCAATTTCATCTACATTAGAAGGTGCTCCCAAAGCTCCTGCACTAAGGGGTTTTTGAGGCTTGGTTGGAGGCCTGCCCGGTGCAAGAGGTTTTATTCCACTTGATATGGGACGAGGCTTTGCATCAGGTGGAGGAGCGTCTAAAGCAGAGGGGGGAAGAGGAACATCTCCAGAGGTATCCTCTGCAAATTTGAAAGATGCCGAGGATAATCTAACTCCTCCCTGATCACCCAAAATCGAATCAAGGCTGCTGGAAGATGATGAACTTCCAGTATTAACAACACCGTTCATAACCTCTTTCATCTTATAATCCATTACCTTGTTAAAACTCTTGGCAATCTTTCTAACGTTGCGCTTATATTTATAAACATTCAGCTGATCTTTTACATCTGAAGTTCCCAGTGCATCTATAGCCTTATATAGTTTATGAATTGGTCTTTCTGATTCAAAATAGTTCCAGAACCACCCTAAAAGCAGCAGTAAAACAGAAGAGCCAATAATCAAACCAAGTGGAAGATTTTTAATATCCTGAGTTCCTGCCTGCTCATAAATAGAAGGCAACTCAATTTGAGGAGATACTGAAGTTATTACAACCCAACCTACATCATTTAACGCTGCTTCACCTCTGATTTTAGAATATATACCCAAGAAGTCCTCTCCATTATCAGTAAACCTTATTGGCTCACTGCGTCCCTTTTCCTGATATCGCTTTTGGGATTGAATTTTAGAAAGACCTTCAGATATTGCAGCCTCTTTAGCAAATTTAATTGGTGTATTATCAATATTGCCAACAGCATTCATTACGCTGCCCGAATAAAATGCAATTTGTGAAGTTTTTGAAAACCTTGCAGCCAGAAGATCGTTTATTTGAATCCCGTGAACAATTGCGCCAACATAACTGTCATCTTCAATAACCGGTCTTACTCCAATTAAATATACATCACTTCCAAGTTTCCATACATCATCCCGCACATATCCTCTTAATGCTGCATCAACTACTGGAAATCCAGCGAGAGAAAAATCATTCTGACGTCCTTTAGAGCCCGCTTTGACAACAACTTTACCCTCTTTATCAAGAGCAAGAAGCATATCAGCTTTATACTGATTAAGTTCACCATTGCGTTTTTCAAGAATATTTAGCAGCTTTGGCCTTATTTCATCACGCTTTGCTAAAGTACCATTTGATACAGAAATATATTTTCTAACATCTGCATCTGCAGAAATGGAAACGATAACATCAAGTCGCTTTCTTGCAAAAAGAGTAAACCCCACATCCATCTTCTCTAATTCAGAATACAACTGTGAAGTGGCATTCTCTTCCCGCTCTCTATTAACCATATCTTTTGCCAGCAATGAAATTGCCAGCATTAAAGCTGCAAATATAACTAATAACAGTGTCCAAAAACGTGATAAAAACATGTAACCTCTACTTGTTAACTAAAATAATGTAATCTCATTTTTTCTTTTTATTTTCGTCTGTAACATTTGCAGGACCAGACGCATCATCCTTCTTCCCATTCTCGTCATCCTTGTCTTTTTTATCTTTGGACGAGTTATCTTTATCTTTATCTTCAGCAGCTTTTTCATCACTGATAACTGAAAGTGATGCATTTATCTCCTGTTTTTTTCCATCAATTATAACTGTTTTATTATAAATCCAATGCCCTTTAAAAAATACTTTCAATGAATAATTACCCGGTTCCGCACCAGCAAATTTAAATGTCCCATCTTTATCAATTTTAAGAATATAGGTAGCAGGAGTGACAACGACCCAGCTTTGAAAATGAGGGAAAAGCTTATCTTTAATTTCAAAAATACCGGGTGTATAAAAATCAATAGGTCTGAATGAATTATTACCCTGCTTCTGTGGTTTGAAATCATGTTTGAATGGAGAATATAGTTCATGATCAAAAGGTGATCTAATAATAAATTTAACTCTGCTTTGAGGTCTTACAACTATAACACTTTGATCAAGTTTTCCGGTTAAAACATCAACTGATTTAACCTCATCCCCTTTGGGGGATGTCTCACCTTCTCTTACCAATACCACACCAAAATCAGATGACAAATCAACTCTTGGAGGAGCTATGGGTTTTATACCATTTGGCTCATTCCAATAACCTTTTGCATTATTTATTTCGCTATTGTCTTCTGTTGTCATCAGTTGCTGCATAAACTCATTTGTCAGTGATATTTTACCTGTTAAATCTGTTGCATGTACAGATGAAACAATCACTTGAATGCTTAAAACCAACAAAATAGTCACAATTTTATACATTTTTTTCTCCAAAAAACCGGATTCATATTAAGAAACATAATACAAATAATAAGGAACACACAAAATTCCTTATATTAATAATTTTGTATATTACATATAAAAGACAAAGCACTCAAGCTAAGAATAATAAAACGAAAAAAAACCCGTCATAAGCTATTTTTGAATCGTTTGTGGAGCCACATCCAGCCACAGGGATCAGCTAAAATCCACTTTTCAATCTGTTTATTAATCAATGTCATTGTTCCAATTATTTCAATATTACCAAAATTGTCCACCACAGGGTTTATTGCTTCGCCTATTGTCATAACATGTTTTCCGGCTTCTACCCTCCTGGAAACAACAGGAAGAAGAACTGCCCCGGTATGAAAAGCAAGTTTGGCAGCTGCAGGAGATGTCCATACTTTTTTTGAAAAAAAAGGAACAAGTACACCTCCATTTTTTGAAGAAATCCTCTGATCTGTCACCAAGCCTAAAACGTTTCCACTTTTTAACCATTTTAACACTGAACGTGGCTCTTTATCTTTAAAAATTCTTACACCATATCTCTGTCTTAAATTCATCCAATATCTGTTTAAACTTGTATTTGAAAGATTTTTACTTAAAATTGCCAATGGCACACCATTTGCTCCCTGGGAACATGCCAGCAAATCAAAATTTCCAAAATGACCAGTTACAACAATTACACCTTTATTGAGAGCTTTTGCGGCAATGTAATTTTCCCAGCCAATAATTTGCATATGTTCATTTATATAGCTTACGGGTTTTGAATAAATATGGAGGAGCTCAGTAAAATTCATACCAGTTGAAGCATAACAACATCTGGCAATTTCTTTATGTTCACCTGATTTCTGAGGAAGTGCCGCCTTCAGATTAAAAAAAACAGTTCTTCGTCTGATTCTTAAAACATAAAACCAGATTAATCCTAAAAAGGCTCCTAATTTTGCAACACTTTTAATGTCTGACCGACCTAAAAATTTTTGAACTATTTTTATAAAAAGGAGCAGCATATTGCTTTAATTCTAATTACGTCTGAACCTGTGGATAGATACATTCATGAGAAGTCCAACCCCCAAAAGGAACGTAAGAATTGAAGAACCGCCATATGAAAAAAGCGGGAGTGTCATCCCCACAACAGGCATTATTCCCATTACCATTCCAAGATTAATTATCACATGCCAGAAAAACATTGATCCAATACCTATGGCAATTACAGAACCAAACCGATCCCTTGACTGAGATGCAATTTTAATGCTCCATAAAACTAAAATCAGGTACAAAAAAAGTAAAATGGCAGCACCTAAAAAACCGTGTTCCTCCGCAAAAACCGAAAAAGGAAAGTCAGTTCGGCATTCGGGTAGAAAATGGTGTGGTCCAGCTGTTCCATTAAGATATCCCTTGCCAAAAATCTTACCTGAACCAATGGCAATCATTGATTGGTTAGCATGCCAGCCGGCACCAAGCCTATCAGCTTCAGGATCAACAAAAAGATTCCAAAAAGAGATTACTCTTGCTTTTTGATAATCCTTTAATAAATAGGCCCAGCCAATTATTGCAGCAATTGGAGCTGAGAAAAAAAGAGTAAGCATTGAGCGTCTTGTCAGACGAGTAAGCATCATTATACTTAAAAATATAAGAAGACACAAAAGCGCAGTTCCAAGATCCGGTTCCTTTAAAATTAGAACCATTACAAATCCGGTCATTACTCCAGGAATTAAAAGGTCATGTAGTTTTCTTGCATCCTGCCTTGAATCGTGATGTAAAAATTTAGCTAGACCAATTATCAATAAAATTTTTACAATTTCTGAAGGTTGAAACCTGAAAGAGCCAAAATCAAACCATCGAACTGAACCGCCAACCTGCTTGCCAAGAATCAAAACAAGCAGGAGCAGAAATATTCCACCCGCATAGGCAAAATAACCAAACCGCTCATAATGTTTATAATCAATAATAGAAACTACAAATGCTCCAATACTGCCCAAAACAAGCCAGTATAACTGAGTGAGATACAGCTCGGGAGAACCTGAAGCAATACCGGTACTATATAAATTAAGAATACCAATTCCGGAAATTAAAGTGACGAGAGAAAAAAGAACCCAGTCAAACTCATCACGTCGTCGTCTGCTAATTAAAGAACCTGTCATTTTATTTCAGCTATCTTTTATGGGCAGAAGCTGTAACAGGTGCAGCATTTCCTGTTACACGAGGCATGCGGACTTCTGGTTCAGTTGGGGTGTCTGTCTTGTCCGCCATAAGAGGAGCTTTGCGAGGAGCAATCTTCTCAAAATAACCTTTAGCAATTTCAATACCAACAGGTGCAGCATTTGTGCCTCCGGCACCACCATGTTCAATCATTACAATTATTGCAATTTCAGGTTTATCAACTGGAGAAATGGAAGCAAACCATGCATGATCTCTATTTTTGTAATAGTAATCAGCCATTGAATCTCCCTTTTTTCGAGATTGTTTAACCACCTGTGCTGTACCTGTTTTACCTTCAATTGATACTGTCTCATCATATGCGGAATGGGCAGTTCCCTTTTCATCTGCCACTACACCGACAAGAGCCTCCATTATGATATCCATACTGTGTCGTCCAACAGTAACTCTATGTTTAATTTCAGGCTCAAACTCTTTTATAACATCACCGTCAGGAGTTTCAATCCGCTTTACAATCTGAGGTTTATACAAAGTTCCGCCATTTGCCATTGCAGAGTATGCTGCAGCAACCTGCATTAATGTTACCTTGGTATTACCCTGGCCAATAGCGGCATTCAATGTATGCCCCATTCTGAACTGTCCAGGGAAATTTTTATCATACCAGGCTCTTGTAGGAATAATTCCTTTTGCCTCAGTATTATATCCAACTCCTGTTTTATCTCCAAAGCCAAAGTCTCTGGCATATCTCGCAATTCTATCCATCCCTGTCATCTCGGCAACATTGTAAAAATAAACGTTGCATGATTGAACGAGGGCATCATACATATTTACCTCGCCATGAACGTGAGTACATTTAAAAATTCTGCCGCCAAATTCATGAAACCCTCCACATTTAAACATGTCATCAGTTGTTACAATGCCCTCTTCTAAAGCAGCCATCGCAGTGAAAGGTTTAAAAATAGATCCGGGAAAATAATTTTCGTAGACAGTTTTATCAATTCTGGGCCTATAGGGATTTTCATTTATAATATCATTTTCTTCAAATGATATTCCGCTTGTCATTTTATTGGAGTCAATTGAAGGCCTGCTGACAGCTGCAAGTATTGCTCCTGTATGAACATCCATTACAACCGCAGCTGAGGAAGGATGTCCTGAAAGAAGCCGACTGGTCATTTTTTGAAGAACAACATCAAGGGTGAGGGTAATATCATAACCTGGCCTGGGTTCCTGCATACTTGTCTCAGGAAGAAGTCCTTCAATTTTTGCTCTTGAAATAGGAAGTCCCCTTGCATCAACCACTTTCTTGCGCCACCCTCTCACACCTCTAAGATCTGCTTCATAAGAGCGCTCTATACCTTTACGACCTATAAGATCACCAACTCTGTATTTATCCTGAATAGTATCATCATCTGCTGCATTCTCAATATCTGAAGCATTGACCTCATTCATATAACCGATAACGTGACTGGCAATTGCCCCATAAGAATAATATCTAAGAGGCTCATCGATTACATCAATTCCGGACAACTCATCCTGATATGCTTTAATTGTTGCGAGCTGCTCAGGAGTTATCCTTTCAAGAAGTGAGATCTGCTGAAACCGCCTCATATCCATTTTATTATCAAGTCTTGATTTAAGTTTAGACTTAATATCTTCTGACTGTTTTTCATCAAGTTTCAGCAATTTGACAAGTCGTGGAAGACCTTTTTCCATATCAACATAGTGTGGTATCGCAATTAATGTATGCGAAGGCATACTCGTGGCAAGAACACGCCCCTTGCTGTCAAAAATTCTTCCTCTTACAGCCGGGATAGGAACAGTACGAATAACATTGTTTCTGCTTTTCTGATCGTACTCGTTTCCTTTAATAATCTGAAGATAAACAAGTCGCCCCGCAAAAACAGCAAATGTCAAAACCACAAAAAAACGCATCCAGCGATAACGCCTCTTAAACTCAGACTGTTCACTATGTGAATTTATATACACTTTATTTAATAACCTTTTCTTCTTCCACTGGAATACAACTCTATCTCTCTCATAGCACGAAAAACAAGCGGTGTAACCCAGGAAGTTGACAACGCTCTTAATCCTACTATTTTTAAATGACTAAGTAAACTACCAAAATCCTGATCAAAAAGAGCCCTAATCATCAAAACAACCACACCTGCAAGTAATACCAGAAAAAAGCCCAGAATTATTTCAAAAATCCACCCTTGTAAAAAAAGTCTCCATGCTGCAACTTTGGAAATCAGAAAAAGTGCTACCGATACAAAAGTATAGAGACCTATCGGACTACCGGCAAAGGAATCCATCATATAACCAATTGCAAAAGAGACTATGGCACCTCTGCCTAAATCATGATCATGAAGCCCCATAAAAAGAACAATTATAATTGCAGCGTTAGGCACAAAGAGATCCCATGCTACAATATTTGCAAAAGTAGATTGAAGTACAAGCAGAAAAAAAGCAAAAACAACTGTAGCAACAATTGTCATTTTACTTATTCATCCTCCATATCAATATCTTCATCTTCATTTTCAGAATTTTTATCCATGATAACAAAGACCTCTCTCAATCTTGAAAAATTAACAGCCGGTTCGACTGTCACCTTTTGAAAAAGACCCGTATTTTCCCTTGTAACCGCAGTTATGGTACCAGCCAAAATACCTTCAGGAAATTTACCCCCTGTGCCGGAAGTAAAAAGCTGGTCCCCTTCCCTGACCTCATCAGAGCGAAGAAGATACTCTACTTCGCAAGTATATCTATCCAACTCTCCAGTACCTCTTAATATTCCCTGAGCACCATTTCTCTGCACAAGAACAGGGACATAACTTTTTCTGTCCACTGACAACATAACATCAGCATAATTATTTTCAAACCTGCTTACCTGTCCAACAAGACCTTCAAATGTAACAACAGGCAGCCCTTTTTTAAGTCCGTCTTTTTCACCTAGACCAAGTCTGATGCGATCAACCCTGAACTGCTCTGATATTCCTCGCCCCACAACTCTTGCGACAACTCTTGAAATTTTTAAATCCCCTGCAAATGTCTCTTTAAACATGAGCATTCGCCTTAGCCGTCTAACTTCCTGTTCAGTTTTCAAAAACATTCCATTATCAGCTTTAAGCCTCTGATTCTCAAATTTCAAACGCTCATTTTCCTCTTTGACTCCAACAAGAAAAATATAACGGTTCCATATCTCTCCAACAGTCTCTACGGTAGATGTGGCAACCCATTGCACAGGAGTCGAAATAGACAATAGCACTCTATCAAGTGATGTAAGTTTTGCCGGATCAGCAAGATTTGCTTTTAAAAAAAGAAAAGGTGTGACAAGAGTAAGTATTCCAATAAAAACATTTCGGTAACGTGCTAAAAAAGACATTTTTTCAACCTGGTTATACCATGGTTATATCACGAAGCAGATCCAGATTATCAAGAACTTTACCGGAACCCAATACAACAGCTGACATAGGATCATCGCTTACCATAACAGGTAGACCGGTCTCTTCTCTTAAAAGGACATCAAGATTTCTAAGCTGTGTTCCTCCACCGGTAAGTACAATTCCCTTATCAATAATATCTGCAGAAAGTTCAGGAGGCGTATATTCAAGAGCTGCCATAACAGCCTGAACAATTGCATTAATTGGTTCACTTAAAGCATCTCTGACTTCATCAGAGTTTATCTCAACAGTGCGGGGAACACCGGCAACAAGATCTCTGCCCTTAACTTCATAAGTATAAACATTTTCAGACGGGTATGCATTGCCGATAGCAATTTTAATCTCCTCAGCAGTACGTTCCCCGATAGCAAGATTATATTTTCTCTTGAGGAATTCAATAATCGCCTCATCCATTTTATCACCGGCAACTCTTACAGATCTTGAATATACAATTCCTGATAATGAGATTACCGCTACTTCAGTAGTACCACCACCAATATCAACAATCATACTTGCAGAAGGCTCAGTCACCGGAAGTCCGGCGCCAATAGCTGCAGCCATGGGTTCTTCAATCAGAAAAACCTCTCTTGCACCTGCATTCTCTGCAGATTCCTTTACAGCACGTCTCTCAACCTGAGTAATACCAAAAGGAACACAAATAATAATTCTTGGTTTTACAAGAGTTTTTCTTCGATGGACTTTTTCGATAAAATATTTGAGCATTGCCTCAGTAACTTCAAAATCGGCTATAACTCCATCTCTAAGAGGTCTGACAGCTTCGATATGCCCTGGAGTTCTTCCAAGCATCTCTTTTGCAGCTGTGCCGACAGCAAGAACTTTTTTTACACCTCTTTGATCCGTCTGAACAGCAACCACTGAGGGTTCACAACAAACAATACCACGGCCTTTTTCGTATATTAAAGTTGTTGCAGTTCCAAGATCTATCGCTAAATCACTAGAAAGCAGGCTATGTAACCAATCAAATATCATTGATGTTTACCTTAAATTTAGTGCCATTTTATGCACTTTTTATATAAAACCTGTATCAATTATCAAGAGAAACAAGTCTAACTGTTTAATTTCATTGAATTTATCAAATTCAACAACAAAATACGGTTCTTCTACTAACAAATCTATCAAATTCTTACAAGGGTTTACCCTTTGTATTGTTAATTTTTCTATATCACATAATTTAGTAAAAAACTTAACAAAAGTGTTTTCTTAAGTTCCATTACAAACCCTATTCATACCACACAGACACACATACAACCACATAAAAATAAATAATTTGTAAAAAAAGTTATAAACAATTTGCCTTTCCCTTCTGACTAAGTAACATTGGCGCCCGTTTATTCGTTTGACAATAATTATACTTTTGTGTCAATTGACGCATATCAAACGCATAGGGTTAAATTTTTTATTCCGGAGGATATAAATGCTCGAATACATTCGTAACAACGTAGCTGGCATCTTTGGTTTTGCCATTATTGCCATTCTTGCTTTTGTTTTTACAGTCTCTTTTGGACCACAAGACCAAGGATGGGGAAAAACGTCTGACAACAGCACAATCATCACTGTTGACGGCAACAAGATCAACAGTGCAACTCTTAATTATGCAACATCAATTAATACTGACAGAGATATAAAAGCTGACAGCCCCGAATATGCAGCCCTCAGACAACAGGTTGCTGAAGGTCTTGTGGAGCGTTCACTTTTAATATCACTGGCAAAAAAAATGAACATAACAGCATCAAAAGATGAAGCTATGGAGTCCATTATAAAAGGAGAATATTATATTACCCGCCCAATTGAAGCACTCAATTCTCAAATAGGGTTTCAGATGATGTATGGCGGAGTTGACTCATCTATTATTGCAAATATCCTTATAGGAGAGGGCCATAAAGCAAATCTGGGAAGATTTGTCGATAAAGATGGAAAATTTGATTCAAACGCTTTTAACAAAACAATTAGATACAGACTCAACTTTAAAGAGGATGCATTTATTGAAGAACAGCGCATTGAACTTATCGCTAAA
>JAFGVO010000424.1 GCA_016937935.1 Deltaproteobacteria bacterium
GGGCGACAGTTACGCTGATAAGTTTAACAGTCCTTTGCCAGGTTAAGTTTGCGGAATATTTTTTTATACACAGTTGTAAAAATAACTGGACAGCAAGTGTGGTTTGGTTAATAATTTAATCTCTTTAAAACCCCATAAAAAATTATTTGTTAAGTGCTGAAAAACAGTGCAACTGGTTGCACCGTTTTGTGTTAATTATTGTATATATTGCTTTAATTGTAGTTTTGCAATGTGAGAGGGTGGCGGAATTGGGGGATGATTGCCGTTTTTATAGCAATGACGGTTTGCGGTGCTGGAATATTGCCGAGCCGGGGCTCGGCGCTCCCGGGGGAGTTGCGGTTTGGGATAAATTTGGACCTTACATTTTTTGATGTATTTTAGGGCGGCTTGCCAAGGTTAAGCAGGGCACCCGCAAGGGATGCCCGTACATGCATGCAAAATGAAACAACATAACAAACGCATTTAGGGGCGAGGTCACCTCGCCCTGATAAAACGGGATGTCTGTACATGCAAAATTAAACAGCCATTACAAGCGCAAAATTAACAATATTACAAACGAAATATATCAAGGGCACACAGCTGGAGCTGATTATTGATCACATTTAAAAAATAAATCGCCTGTCCGATTGATACCAGGAAATTATTATTCCTTCTTTTTTTTAATATTTGGTTATTGAGTTACCTTAATGAATATGTGAAAATAGTTCGGCTATGAAGAGTGTATTAATAGTTGATGATGAAGAATCTATACGAGTTTCCCTTAAGGCGATGCTGGCCCGTAACGGGTATGTTGTTACCATTTGCGACAGGGCAAAAGATGCTCTCCATCTGCTTCAGTCTGAAGATATTGATGTTGCGTTTATTGACGTTAAAATGCCTGAGATGGATGGGATTGAACTGACGAAGCAGGTTGTTAAGAATGGTATTTTAACAACAATTATTATTATGTCAGCTTACGGTTCTGCCGATGATGCGAGAAAAGCAATGGGCGCAGGCGCATATGACTACATTACAAAACCTTTTAAACCTGATGAAGTTATTTTAACCCTGACAAAAGCAGAGGAGAGGGAGAGTTTAAGAAGAGAGAATGCGTCTCTAAAAGCCTATCTTGACAACAGGGAAAACAGCTACGGTATTATTTACAAGTCAAACCCCATGGCAAGAGTAATGCAGCTGCTGGAAAAGGTTGCAAGGGTTGATTCAACTGTATTGATAACCGGTGAATCGGGTACAGGTAAAGAGCTTGTTGCAAAGGCTGTTCATAAAATTTCTAAAAGGAGCAAAAAACCTCTGGTGGCAGTCAACTGCGGGGCAATTCCCCATTCTCTTATTGAATCTGAACTTTTTGGTTATAAAAAAGGGGCATTTACTGATGCCGGATCAGATAAAGAGGGCTTTTTTAAACAGGCAGATGGAGGCACACTGTTTTTGGATGAAATCGGTGATCTTCCTCTTTCTTTGCAGGTAAAGCTTTTACGGGTGCTTCAGGAAGGAACATTCAGACCTCTTGGGGCTTCTACAGATGAAAAAGTTGATGTGAGAATAATTGCCGCTACTGCTATTAATTTAAATATGTCTGTAAAAGCGGGAGATTTTAGAGAAGATCTCTTTTACCGTTTAAATGTTCTTCCTGTAAAATTGCCTCCCCTGCGGGAAAGGATTGAGGATATTCTGCTTATTTGTGACCATTTTATTAAAACTAACAATATTAAATTTGCCAACAAAATTAAAGGTTTGTCAAAAGAGGCGTCTAAGATGCTTATCTCCTACCAATGGCCTGGAAATGTTAGAGAACTTCAGAATGCCATGGAGAGAGCCCATGTTTTATGCGATGGAGAGTATATTGCAAAACAGGATCTCCCTCCTCAAATTGCTCAATCTTCAGGAATTATTCAATCTGCACTTTCTCAGGATGAACTCTCAATTAAAAAAACTACTAGAATTATAGAAGAGGAACTGATACGCAAGGCTCTGGCCAAAACCGGAGGAAACCGGACAAAGGCATCAAAACTTTTGGAGATAAGTCACAGAGCTCTTTTGTATAAAATTAAAGAGTTCAATATTTAAATGGAAATTGCTACGGACCTATGAACAACAAAACTGATAGTGATCAAAATAGAATTATTTTTAAAACCGCCGGTGAGGAAAATAACAGCCAGCGACTTGATAAAAGTATTAAAGAGCTTTTTGATTTTACCTGGAACAAAACTCGTAAAGCAATAGAAACAGCTAAAATTAAAGTTAACGGAAAAATTATTACCGCACTTGATCATACAGTTTATATTGGAGATACAATTGAATACAGGGAGGATGCCCCGGGAATTCTAAAAGAGAACAGCTTTGATCCAAAGTGTGTTGTTTATATGGACAACCATCTTATTGTTGCAGATAAACCTGCTGATATTCTCACTGTTCCTTTTGAAAAAGGTGACAAGGGAACTTTTGATCAGCAGATTAGAACTTATCTTAAAAAATTTGAGTCGAAGGATAAAAAGAAAAAAGGTGCCCTGCCTTCTCTTATGGTGGTTCACAGGCTGGATAAGCTGACTTCAGGCCTTCTCGTTTTTCCAAGGTCATTTGCAGCTAAAGAGGGCCTTGCAAAGCAGTTTAGAGATCATTCTGTGAAACGAGAGTATCTTGCCCTGGTTCACGGAAGTGCCCGTTCTGAAACTATACAGACTCATATTATGCCCGATAGAGGAGACGGCATAAGAGGTTCCTGCGAGACATCACCACATCCTAAAGTCAGAAGGTCTCAAAAAGGGCAGGTGGCAATTACCCATGTTGAGGTTAAAAAGCGTTTTAAAAATGCAACACTTGTGGGCTGCAGGCTTGAAACCGGAAGGACAAATCAGATTCGAATTCATATGTCTGAACAGCGCTGTCCTCTGATTGGAGAGAGAACTTACATGCGGGGATTCAGCGGTTTAAAGATCGATTCTTTAAGATTGATGCTCCATGCAGGTGAATTGGGTTTTATTCATCCGATAACCAGTGAGCCTATGCTATTTAAATCAGAACTTCCGGAACATTTTAAGATAATGTTAAAACAGCTGGAGAAATCAAGTTAGGGAATCTCTGACATAAAAATGTTCTAATTATAAAAAAACAGGCTGAATTTTTAATCGGTAACATTGTGATAAAAAAGAATAATAGAGGTAATACAAAATATAATCTTCAAAAGGTTATTGACAGGTATAGAAATTACTCTTTTACAATTTACCTGATTTTCGGGTTCGAAATCCTGCTGGGTCTAATACTGTTTATAACTCTCGTGCATGTTTATATGGTTGGATTGAAAGGTGAAGAACTCAACCTTGATAAGATTCTTTACTATCTGTCTGTTTCAATATTTTCAATTGTCTCAATTGTATGGACAGCAGTTTCTCTTTTCAGAATATCAAGTCGTAAAAAAATGGCCTCACTTATCGGGCAAAGAGGAGGAGGCAGAGTCTCTTTTTTATTGTCAGCTGTTGAGCTGGAATCGTATTCAGATGAACATTTTTCTAAAACACTTATTGATGCACACTTGAGTGAGGCTTATCAATATTTGACTTCAATTTCTCCAGGAAAGATTTTGCCATTTAAGAAGGTCTTTTTATCAACGGTTATTTTAATTATTATAATTTCCAGTTCATATCTCTTTGTTGATAAAAACAGGCAAACTGTGAATCTTGGATTTAACAGGGCGTTTTCCTCTTCTGCTGAAGTTGGCTTTGAACTCTCTTCATCTCTTAATCCCGTATTGCAGGATCTGAGTGCGGTAATAACTTATCCTGATTATCTCAATCGAAAAAAGCGAATCATTAAATCTCTTTCAGGTGGTATTAAAATACCAAAGGGTGCTCAAATTTTATTTACGGGATTTCCGGTAAATGAAGATGTTACATCAGGTTCAATAAATCTTTCCACAGGGGAAAAACTTCTACTTTCAATAAATCCTGACAGAAGTGTATCTGGAAAAATTACTCATAATAATTCTGAGTGGTTTTATATTGAGTTAATAAACGGAAATAAGAAGGTTCGAGGGCCCAACCGGATACTTGAAACCGAAGAAGACCTTCCTCCTGAAATAAGATTTGTAAGACCTTTACAGGATGTGGAGGTAAATCTTGAGGATGAACTGTATATTGATTATGAAGCTGCAGATGATCATGCAATCAGTCGTGTAGAACTTGTTGTAACAGGGGATAACGGGCTTGAATTTTTACGTACACTGTTTATTCAGGAAAACAGTCAGAAGCGTCTGCGGAGAGATTACAGGTGGCTGCCTTCATCAGTGAAACTAGGTGATGTGTCAGAGGTTGAAGCTGTTTTGAAAGTTTATGATAATGACGTACAGTCCGGTCCTAAATACGGCCAGTCAAAGCCGTTAAAAATTAAAATAATAACTCCCCAGAACAGAACGGGAAAACTTATAGATATTCAAAAAGATATTTTGTTTGGGCTAGTTGATCTTTTAGCTGCAAGACTTGAGACTCCTCTGCCTGTTTCTTATGACAAGGCTAAAGAGATTACTGAACGGTTTCATCAAATGAGAGAAGTTACAAACGATGTATTAAAATATATTGCAACTCTTGAAAAAGAGATTTTAGATACTGATAAATATATAACTCTAAAAGAGGTTTACTCTCAGATAAGGACAGATTTATCTAATCAGATTCTTTTTGAGTCCGGGTTGAATGAACTTCCTCTCGCCTCATATAAAAAACGGTCTTCAGTAGAAAAAGTGACAGTTTATTTAATAGAAAAGGCAATAGCTCATGTGGATAATATTATTCTTGACCAGCAGTTTGCTGATCTTTTTATTAAAGGTAACAGCTTAAAGGTTGAGCAGGATGAACTTGCAGAAAATTTTAAACGATATCTTTCAGGTCATTCTGAAAATACACGTCGCTCAATACTTGCCAAACTCGTAGAGATGGAGGCAAATGTATCACAACTACTGTCGAGAATTTCGAAAATAAGCGGTCAGGTCTCTTTTAATCAGGTGTCAGGTACAATTGACAGCACAATAAATTTAAAAAATGTTTTTAAAAAAATCAGAAGCAGGCTTGCCGAAGGTAAAATTGATGAAGCAGCCATGCTTGCACAAAGTATTGATTCAATCATAAAATCAATGATGACAAACCTTGAAGCTGGTCATCTTGCTTTTAAAACCGAACGTTTTGGGGATCAGGAAGAGTTTGTTGAAAAACTTCTCCGTAAACTTGAGTTCCTTGAAAAGGATCAGTTGAATGTGAGGCGAAATACAATCAGTGTTAAAATAAGTTATAATGAACAGCTGGTTATCTCCATGAAGCACAAAATTGCTCCTCTTGTTGCGAATCAAAAAGGAAGAGTTGAAAAACTGAGGGCTGAAGTTGAGCAATTGTATAAAAATATTAATAAAAATACAGACCCGGCCAATCTTGAAGAGGTTTTATTTTTAAGAAAAATGTCTAAAAGGGTAGATGAGACTCTTAAGCAGGGAGATCTTGGAGAAACTCTGCAGATTACCGGTCATATAATTAAAATGTCAGATACTTTACTGAATGATAAAATAAATGACGTTCATTTAAAAAAGATTATTAGTGAGGCAAAAAAAATCAGTGATAATATAAACAGGGCTTTTCCTTCACCATCCAAGCTGTTTTTGGAAAAGGATAAAAAGAATCTAAAGAATCAATCTTTTAAACAGAGGCATCTAAAGAATCAATGTTCTAAACTGATAGCCTGGATCAATAAAAGTTCAAAAGAGATAAAGCAGATTCAATTTATTTCCAATCATGCAACTGAAAGTATTTCATCAGCAAAAGAAGATATGGAAAATGGAGTGAAAGCACTTGAAGAAAGAAAAATTGAAGAAGCTATAAGGCTTGAGACCTCGGCTCTTGACAAGTTGATGAAATTACAGAAGAGCCTGAATAATTCGGGAAAAATGGTTCTTCTCCAGTCAGATGATATCTCAGGAGAAAATCACGTTTTTATACCTTCAAAAAATGAGACAAAAGTTTCAGGTGAGCTAAGAGAGGATATTATAAATGCAATGAAGGCAAATACTCCAAAAGAGTATAAAGATGCTGTAGAAAAATATTATGAAGCACTTATCAATTAAAAATATTTTTATCGATTATCTGGTTTTTACAGTTCTGATAATATCTGTATTTGTGCCGGGGCTGCTTCATGCTGAACCTGATTTTCGCTCTTGTGAAAATTATATTGACAGTTTCAAAATGCATCAGGCTATGAGTTGCATCAAAAAATATGACAAAGATTCCACTCTTCAAAATAGTGCAGAGCTGTTTTACCTGAAAGGGAAGTATAATTTTTATGCAGGGGACTTTGATAAAGCGGAACAGTTGACCGGCCAGGCACTTGAATTAAAAAATGGCGAACTCGACTGGCAGTATATGATTGATCAGATTAGAATCTCAAAAAACAGAGTTCATAAAATGGAGAAAGCGGTTTATAAAAAGAGTTCGGTAAAATTTTTATATATGGATAGTGATGACAAAATATTATTAAAGTATGCTTTATCAACACTTGTAAAACAGAAAAAGAGACTTCAGGAGATTCTGGGAGATCCTCTTGATGATATAACAGTTTATATTCTCCCTTCGGTTGAAATTCTCTCAGATATGTCAGGGTTGACTGTCGAGCAGATTGAAACAACCGGTACTGTTGCAATAACAAGATTTAACCGGATAATGATCTTGAGCCCCAAAGCAGTATTATCAGGGTACCCGTGGCGGGATACTCTGGCCCATGAATTAACTCATGTGGCAATTTACAAAAGTTCCAACAATTTAAGTCCCATATGGCTCCATGAAGGAATTGCCAAATATCTGGAAACTCTCTGGTTAAGGGGAACTGCAAATACACTTTCAAGTGAATCATCATATCTCCTAGGCAATGCAGCCAGACATAATACACTGATTCCTTTAAGAAGTTTTTACCCGTCGGTATCACATCTTGAAAATCAGGAGGATGCAGCTCTGGCATATGCAGAGGGACTTGATTATATAATTTATCTTCAGACTAAATTTAAAGAAAATAAATCTCTTAAAGACCTTCTCCATTTGATTGGTGAAGGTGAAACTCTTGACAATGCCTTTGTTGAAGTAACAGGTTATAAACTCAAAAAACTGGTATTATGGTGGAAACAGAGGCTCCATGGCTTGTGGTCAAATCCAGATACAGATTTTTCGATTAATATCTTAAGATATAAAAAAGAGAATGTTTCCCAGTTAAGTCTGTTTGAAAAGAATTTATCTATTGATGTAAGAAGGCATGTTCGCACAGGAGATCTTTTGCAATTAAGAGGTCATTTAAAGGCGGCATTGCAGGAATATCAGTGGGCGTTTGAAAAAAGTAAAATTCCTCCGGCTCAAGTTGTTTCAAGATTGGCATCTGTACTAATTGCTCTTTCAAAAAATGAAGAAGCCTTAAAACTTTTAGATGAAGCCAAAATCATAAACCCATATGATTCCACACTCTATTTTCTAAGTGCTAAAAGCGCCTATAATATGGGAAATAAAGAATTGGCAGAAAAAAGACTCCTCCACGCAATTGGATTAGAACCGTTTAATCCTGATATTCACTGTCTGTTATCCAAAGTATACAAAGCTGATTCAAGACAATCGAAAGAAGAAAGAGAAATCTGTCTCACCCTTGGAGCAGAAAACGAGTAGGGCGGTAGTTTATCTGTCGCAAAAAAGGCTTGTTGACGGCAAATATTTTTTGATGAGGTTAGACCCAATCCTGAACAATTATTTAGAAACCCTCACTTGCGAGATTCAAAAACTACTAGAGATAACGGGCCTGATTTTTGTTAATTATGTTAATAAGGTCTTCGCAGGTTGAGTTGTATTCTATTTTTCCTTCTTCTACATCCTGTTTAAGGATGTTCATTATTTTTCCCAGTTTTGGACCTTTAATAATATTGAAGTTTTTGACGATTTCATCTCCCAGGCCTTTTGGAAGTGCCGAAGGGACAAGGTCATTTTTAGCAACTTTTTTAATATGTTCTGCAAGAAGATTTATCTGGGATAGCCCGGCAATAACTTTTTCTGTGTATTTGCTTGTGATATCGGCTCTGGCCAAATTGAGAGAGTCTTCGAGGTTTACACTGGCATCTGTGATAAATCGTCTTACTGCTGAGTCTGTCCAGGTTTCATTGTATGCTGAGCCTCTGAGATGTGATGATATTAGAAATCTGATACTGTTTTTTTCATCTTCGGTAAAAGGTATTCTGCCTGATATTGAATCAAACATTCTTGCCCCAACTTCGGGATGTCCGGTAAAGGTGACCTGGTTTCCAGGTTCAAACCTTCTGGTGGGAACCTTGCCAATATCGTGGAGAAGAGCCGCCCATCTTAAGTTTATCTTTTTTCTGCTCTGTATTATAACCTGCAAAGTATGCAGCCAGACATTTTTATGTTTTATGCCGTCCCCAAAATCAACAAGGGCGTATGCTTCGGGAAGAATCTTTTCTATGACTCCTGTGCGGGCAAGAATGTTCAGACCCCAATCTGCCCGTTTTGACAAAAGAATTATGTCCATGGACTGTCTGAGTTCTGATGGGGTTAAATTTTCACCAAAAGGGTATTTTATTGAATCAAAAGAGGATGTTTCCAGAGCATCTTTAAAATGAATGCCAAAGTTGTAATCAATGACCTGTTTTTTGCTATTATTCATAATTTTTATCTGTTTTCAAAAATAATCTATAAATTACTCACTAATTATGGATATTTGTACATTACGGTGAGGGCATTGCAATCATTTTTAATAAATTAATATATTACTAGCTTGAATAGATATTACAGGTTTGATACAAATTTATAGTTTAATTTATTAAAATAAAAAATCCGCAACTGTTAAAAGCGTTTATTAAGGGAGATTTTATATGGCAGGTCCTCAAATAGTTATGTACGAAGAGGAGTTTAATCAGATACAGGATGTATGTGAAAAACTTGTGCAGGATGCGAATGCAATAGTTGTTTTTATCGTTGATAAAAATGGTCAGTTAATTTCAACAGCCGGTGAGTATGAAAATCTTGATACCACCTCACTTGCATCATTGACTGCAGGAAATATTGCCGCTACCGGCGGTATGGCAAAGGTTCTAAAAGAGAATGAATTCGCTACCCAGTTTCATGAAGGTGAACATCAGAATATTCATATTCAGATTGTTGGACAGCGGGTAATTCTTGTAGTTATATTTGATGAACGCTCATCTTTAGGCCTAGTTCGACTGAGAGTTCGTAAAGCTAATCAGGCATTGACAGAAATTTTTGAACGGCTGGTTGAAAAAATGCAGGATCCAAATACTGCAGCACCCCTTGAAGAAATAACTGACGATGATATTGACAATCTGTTTAACGATTAGAGGTGCATCCCAATGTCTTTTATTAATTATTCATCACGAGAAATAAACTGTAAGATTGTATATTATGGTCCGGGTCTTTGCGGAAAGACGACCAATTTGCAATATGTGTATAATAGAACCAACCCTGATGCCAAAGGAAAGATGATTTCCCTTGCAACAGAAACTGAAAGGACTCTCTTTTTCGATTTCCTGCCATTATCCCTCGGCGAAATTAGAGGATTTAAAACCAGGTTTCATCTCTATACAGTTCCAGGACAGGTCTTTTATGATGCTTCCAGAAAGCTAATTTTAAAAGGCGTTGACGGAGTAGTATTTGTAGCTGATTCTCAAATCTCAAGGATGGAGGCCAATATTGAGTCTGTAGAAAATCTTAGAGATAATCTTCAGGAGCAGGGCTACGACCTGGATAAGGTTCCATATGTAATGCAGTATAATAAAAGAGATCTGCCAAGTGTTGCAGATTTAAATGAGATGCGTCAGCTAATTAATCCTACAAATGTACCTGAATATGAAGCAGTTGCAACTATTGGTACAGGGGTTTTTGATACACTAAAAGCAGTTGCCAAACTTGTTCTTACAGATCTCAAAAGAGGCAGCTGATACAATCCCGTTCTATTACAAATCAAAATATATTAATTTTTTGAAAAGGAGTTAAATAATTATGAATAAGTTATATACATTGGCAATACTTGGTACAGTATTGATTTTTGCAACAGCATGTGGAATACCTGAAGAACAGTACAATGCAAAAGTTAATGAAGCTTTAAAACTTAAAAAAGATCTTCAGCTGGCAGCTGAATCCAATATGCAGCTTCAACAGCAGGTTTCTCAATTGAGACTTCAAAATCAGACTATGGCTTCAAAGTTACAGGAGCTGGGACAAAATGTTCAGAGCCTTCTTGGTGAGAAGAACGTTCTGGCCACTGATCTTGAAGAGACAAAAAGAAGAGAGGCTGCTCTTAAAGCTGAACAAGAGGCACAAAGAGCAAGAATGGCCAAGTATCGCGCTGTGATCGAAAAATTTAAAGATCTTGTAAATTCCGGAAAACTTAAGATTAAAATTGTTAATGGACAGATGGTTGTTCAAATGGCATCAAACATTCTTTTTGAAACCGGTAAAGCTGATTTAAGTGATGAAGGTAAAGAAGCTCTTTTAAGCCTCGCATCTATTTTGCAGACCATTAAAGATAGAAAATTTCAGATTGCAGGTCACACGGATAATGTTCCGATAAGTTCAAGAAAATTTCCATCAAACTGGGAACTTTCAAGTGCGAGAGCTGTTACAGTTGTAAAATTTATGCAGGAAAATGGAGTTAATCCTGTAAATATTTCTGCAGCAGGATTTGCAGAATATCAGCCTACAGCGTCAAATGATGACGAAGAGGGAAAAGCTGCAAACAGAAGAATTGAAATAACTCTTCTGCCCAACCTTGATGAACTTCCAGACCTTTCAGATCTTGAAAAAGACATATCCAAATAAGTTTTTCTTAAGTGCCACCAGATAAAACAGTAATTGGTCTTGATATCGGCAGTAATACAATAAGTTGCTGCAAGATGAAAAAAACCTTGTCAGGGATAAATATAATTAATGATATTTCTTTGCCAGTAAGGCTTTCAGAAGGACTTAGACCGGGAGGTCCGTTGCTTGAAAGTGCTATTAAAAGGGCTCTTGATGGATTAAGAGAGATTGATTTCCTGTTTGATTTTGCCGGTTCTCAAATTAATATTGCAGGAACAGCTGTTTTGAGAATGGCATCAAATCCAATGGATTTTACCTTTCCGGCAGAGAAAATTACCGGATCTAAAATTAATATTATATCTGGTGAAGATGAGGCACTCTTTACGGGCAAAGGTGCACTCCATGAGTTGGAGGCCGGAGATTCTCCCGTGATTCTTGATATTGGTGGACAATCGACCGAGATTAGCACGGTGGATAAAAATGGTATCTGGAGGGCTGTGAGCATGCCTTTAGGTGTGGTCAGTATTAAAGAACAGTTTCTTCTGTCTCCATGTCCTGAATCTTCTGAAATTGAAAATGCATCTTTTTATGTAAAACAGATTCTTGATGAATTCTTTAATTTTAATACCGGCAAAGAGCTTATATGTGTTGGAGGGACTCCCACTACTCTTGCAATGCTTCACAGCAGTTTGAATTCCTGGAGCAGGGATCGTGTTCATGGGGAAATTTTAAACATTGAAACTGTTAAAAAGTGGCTGGGTATAATGTGTCAGATAACACCAGAGACAAGAATAGAAAAATATGGTCTTCGCCCAATGAGGGCTGATGTTTTTCCTGCCGGTTTGATTGTTCTATTTCAGATAATGAAATATATTGATACAAAATATGTAAAAGTTTCTGCCAATGGTCTGAGGGTCGGACTTGCACTCTCAATTTTAGATTAAATTTTTCTGTTTATAACATTCTGTAATTATTGATTTAAAAGCAATCAATTTAAAAAAAAATAATTACTTGCTATTATAACTTGCATACATTCTAATTATTATTATAATGCGCACGATAAAACGGGCTTGTAGCTCAACTAGGTTAGAGCTCCCGGCTCATAACCGGGCGGTTTCCGGTTCGATTCCGGACGAGCCCAATTACAGATAGCGGCAATTAAACTGCCGCTATCTGTACCGTTTTATAAAGCTAATTTTTAGCGAATTAAATTTGAAAATTTAACACTATTGAGGGAAGCATTTTGACAGTACAGCTAGACCTAGAGAATCTGGAAAAATTACAGGAACTTGATCTTAAAACTCATGACATCCGTAATGAAATTGAAAATATCCCCAAACATATTGAAGAGATTAGGCAGAATGTAAATACTGTCAGAGTCATTTTGCAAAAAGAGGAGAACCGTCTTGCTGATGCAGAATCCTGGAGAAGTGAGAAGGAACACGAAATATCTCTTCAAAATGAACTTCTTGCTAAAAGCAAAAGCAAGCTTCAGGGGGCCAGAAACGAAAAAGAGAGCAAGGCTGCTACCCGCGAAATTGAAACAATAAAAAAGAATATTCAAGATCACGAAAAGGAACAACTTGAGCTTATGGAAGCCATTGAGCAATATATTGTCGCAATGGAAGAACATAAAAAAGAGTTTTCCGAGTTGGAAGCAGAGCTGGCCTTAAGCGAAAAAGATGGAAATGAAAGAATAGCTCAAATACAGGCAGAGCTGATAGATGCAGATGAGAGTCGCAAGAAATTAACTGTCATAATAGATGAAAAAATTCTGCGTCTATATGAGCGCATACACAGACGTCTTCCTGTTGCAATTGTAAAAGTAAAAGAGCCTATCTGTCCTGGATGTAATGTGAATATCAGACCTCAGATTTTTAATGAAATTATTCGTGGTGAAATTGTTCATACGTGCCAAAGTTGTATGAGACTTCTGGTTTATTACACAGATGAAACTTTAAACAGTGAAGAAGATGAAAAGGTCTCTTCTACTGTTTCTTAAACAAGCTGTTATAGTGGCATAGATAATCGCGTTCGCTTATGCGAAGGAGGAAAGTCCGAACTCCATAGGGCAGGATGCCGGATAACGTCCGGTGAGGGGTAACTCCCTTAAGGATAGTGCCACAGAAAATATACCGCCTGTATTTAATTACAGGTAAGGGTGAAAAGGTGCGGTAAGAGCGCACCGGGCAGATGGTAACATCGGTCGCATGGTAAACCCCATTCGGAGCAAGGCTAAACAGGAGGCAGTGAGTTGCCCGCTCCAGTTCTTCCGGGTAGGCCGCTTGAGGAAATCGGTAACGATTTTCCAGATGAATGATTATCGCCTGCAGATGAGTGATTGTCTGTCAGGAACAGAATTCGGCTTATTTGCCACTGTAGCAGAGGCGTCACCCAATCGGGTGGCGCTTTTTTATTATTTAAGGCGATGTATTAAGCATTACCCTTGGGAGAAGAGTATGCAAGTAGATCCAGTTGAGTTTCGTTCAAATCATCTTTGACTTTTTTGCCGGCAGCTTTTTTATTACGTTTTGTTTTTCCCTTGGGTGACTGCTCAGTTCCGGGACTTGTAAGAGAGAAGGATGTTTGTCCGGCAGATGCATATAATTTGTTCACTTCTGATTCAGAAACCTGATGGGGCGTCATTACATGTGCAGTTCCATCCTGAACGTGGCTCATTATTACTCTTTTTAGAGTTCCTGTAAGCTCGGCATATAATCTTCTCGCATGTGCAACGTCCATAATCAGATCTTCTAATGGTTCGCTTGCACCATTAAATTGTACCAGCTGAAGATGAGGGCAGCCATTTGAAGGACCTGCGGGATTTACAACTCCGCATGCGGGACAAATATAAATATTAATGTTTCCCAGCGAATAATTTTTTACTTTTCTAGTTTCCACTTTGGTATTTTAACTAATTTAGCTGAATTTCCAAATTTGTTGCTTTATTATTTATTGTACATCTCAATCGGGAATCTATTTACACAAATATAATGTGCTGTTTTTTTTGAATAATTTTATTTTTAATATAATGTATTAACGCTATGGCAAATGACGAAAAATATCAGATAATAAGAAAACTGGATGCCGGGGGAATGGCCGAAGTATATGAAGGGGTTGCTCAAGGTATCCAGGGTTTTAAAAAAAAAATTGCCATAAAAAGAGTTCTTCCTCATCTTGTAGAAAATGAAAAATTTATAGCTATGTTTCTTGATGAAGCACGAATAAGTCTTCATTTAAGTCACGCAAATATAGTTCAGGTTTTTGATATTGGTAAAGCCGGAGGTACATATTTTATTGTAATGGAATATGTAGAGGGCCTGAATCTTAAAAATATTCTTAATTATTTAAAAGAAAATAAAAGAGTTCTTCCTATAGAACAGTCAATATTTATAGCTATTGAGATGTGTAGAGGGCTAAGCTATGCACATTCTTTAAGAAATAATGAAGGCGAAAAACTAAATATTGTTCACAGGGATGTAAGCCCTCCCAATGTTTTAATTTCAAAACAGGGAGAGGTTAAAATTGTTGATTTTGGTCTGGCAAAAGCCAACAGTCAGCTTGAAGCTACAGCACCAGGGGTTGTAAAAGGTAAATATGCTTATCTATGCCCCCAGTCAGCTACAGGTACACCGGTTGATTTAAGAATGGATGTTTTTGGTTGTGGTATCGTATTATATGAGATGCTTACAGGCAAACGACTGTTTTTAGGTAAAAATGATTTAGAAACAATCGAAAATGTTAGAGCTGCCAATATCCCTTATCTGCCAGAAATAAATAGTGATGTTACACCTGATTTGGATAGCATTTTAAGAAAAGCACTGGCGAAAGAACCCGAAAATAGATTTCAGACTTGTGATGCTCTTGCAGAAAGTCTTGCAGGATATCTTTTCAGCCACAGATTAAAAGTCACAAGTTTTGATTTACAGAGGTTTGTTCAGTCTATTTTAAATAATAGTGATGAGAAAAAAAAGAGAACTTCATTTATTGATGATTTTATCAAAGAGGAGCTAAGCGTTTTTACATCTATTGGCAGAGATAATAACTGGAGTGAATCTTTGCTTGAAGAGGGCGCAAAATCAGCTATTATAAGCCATCCTGAAATTGTCTGGAGTAATCGTGGCGAAAACGATTCTCAGCCGGTAAATCTAGAGCATATGCTTGAAGGAAATTCTGGAGAGATAAGGACAAGTTTTCAGCAAAAGGATCAGGATTCAAATGATTTTAGAAAAAATTTTATATTAGGTCTTATGCTTGCCATTGGTTCAATTGGTATAATTTTCGCTGCAGCATGGTTTTTAAATCTAATTTAAATTTTTTTCAGTTAATTTATTTCATTATTTGGAATACAGGCTCCATCACCTTCAATTATACCTTCAACGCTTTCCATGGGAGCACACATATGTGTGTCATCACATTTATTAACAGTACAACTTACCAGACAATAATAAGAAGATGGTTCATATCCTATATAACAGGATCCTGACTGATTTCCAATATTGCTATTGGGAACACATTGATCTGTGCAATTAGAAGGTTTAATTGTTTCCATATCTTTTTCATAACCGCAAAAACCCTCAGTTAAATCACCTTCCAAAAGGGTGAAACATGGAATCAGAGTTCCATCTTTTTGTGGAATACACAAGGATGGTCCACATTTTTTTCTGCAGCAGCAACCTATACTATTAATATCACATTTTTGTGCTATAAGATTATCGTTATCACATGATACCGATGGAGGAATATCAGGGATAATAGTGCATTGCTCATCAACTCCTCCGGTAAGGGGTGTTGTATCCTCTTCAGTACCATTTTCAGTATCAATAGAAGTGTCAGTGCTGTTTATCTCTGATTCACTGTCTTTCATATAAGAGTCGGTTTCAAGGTCAGAGGATATATTTATGGAATCAGTATTATCGTTACTGTTATTGTCATCTGTAACGGGTTCAACATTTCTGCATCCTGTCTGAGCCAATATTATAAGTGGTAAAAATAAAATAAAATAAAATTTCATAACAGATTCCTGACGCTTTTTATCCGGTTATTAAAATTCTTGTGATAAAGAACAAGAATGGTTTCTATTGTAACAGAAATTTATAGGGAACGTTAATATGAATTCGTATAGCAGATACTTAAAAGCTGAAAAATTACTAAATGAAGGTCTTATTAGAAGAGATCTTTCATTGTTCAGACCACACAGTTTTATTAAAACGCCCGGGGAGCGTTTAAAAACTATGGAAATTTTTTTAAAAAAAAGTGGTACCCGTGGAATTAATATACCGGCAATTCACATAACCGGAACTTCAGGAAAAGGGACTACCGCAGCAATCACTGCAAGAATACTCCAGCGGCTTGGGCTGAAAGTTGGATTACATACCTCACCTTATCTTCAATCTGCTACAGAAAAAATCATTATAGATGGAAAATATATTTCTGCTGACCAGTTTGCCGATTTAGTTGAATGGATAGAGCCTGTTGCAAAGGAGTTTTTATCTCCAATGACTCCAGCATCAATTCACGGTATGGCTTCTGTGGCAATTGCCCTTGAAGGTTTTTATTCTGAAAATGTTGATGTAATAGTTTTTGAAGCAGGCTGTGGGGGCAGGTTTGATCTAACACGATTTATAGATACTAAAGTTGCGGTTATAACAAATGTTGGCATGGATCATGTGTTAAGTCTTGGTCCATCACTTGAAGATATTGCGTGGCACAAGGCAGGTATTATAAAAAATGGCTCTTCTGTATTTCACTCGGTTGATAAGGACGTTTCCCATGTGATCGATGAAGAGGCAAAAAAGGAGGGAGCTTCAGTAAAATATATTCCTAAAGATGGAGATGCGTTAAAGCAGAATTTTAATCTGGCTCTTGAAGCTGCCCTTGATTTTGCAAAACAGAATAATATTACCTTTAATAGAGCCGAAATAATCGCTGATTATGAATCACTTACAGAAAAACTTCTGCCTGGCAGAATGGAAAAAATGCGGGAAACAGAGTTTTCTGTTTTTTTGGATGGTGCTCATAACCATGACAAACTTAAAGTTGCAACAGATTATGCTCTTTCTAATCATAAGAGTGGTATTAAGGTAGCTCTTGTTGGATTCCTGGGAGCCAAAGCCTCATCTTCAACTGTAGAACCTTTAATAAATAAATTTGACTATATTATTGCCACGGAGCCTGTTGTATTTGGAAAAAGCACATTTCCGGCAGCTGATACGGGAAAACTGTTTTCCAATGTCAAGATTGATATAGAGCCTGATAGCAGCAAGGCACTTAAGATAGCACTTCAATCAGCAAAAAACGGGACTTTGTTAATCACTGGTTCGTTTTATCTTTGCGGAGAACTTAGAAATTACTGGTATCCCAAAAAAAAGGTAATATTAGACCGAACAAGCTGGTGATACATATTTTGAATAATAATAATTTCAAAATACTCACTTATAAGGGCAGGTAAATGGCTTTGTAAGTGATTTAGTGTTCGGGTTTTGAGAAATTTTCAGGGTCAATTTTTACAAGGGCATTTTTAAGCTGGCTATGCCCGGGCAATCTCCATAATACCCGAGCAACTCTTGAAAAAGATTTTTCTACAAAAGGAAGAAACGAAGGATCTCCTTTTTCTCTGTCAATAAAAACAAACCGCCCGCCATCTTTAAGTTTTCTTTGAACGGTAATAAGATCAAACTCGTACTGAACTTCACTTCTTGAAAGGTTCATACGTGTAGTATATCTATCAATAAGTCTTTTTTGAACATCACCTGGAAGATCCACATAAGAATCATTTAAAAGAGCAACAAGGTCATAAACTCTCGGACCGGTCATTGCATCCTGAAAATCAATAATTGCAAGATTGTTTTTTGATATTTTTCCAGGTGTTACCATTAAATTACGTGATTGATAATCCCGATGAACGAATCCAAAGGGAAGTGATGCTATTTCATCTGCAAGTTCGTCAAAGGCTTCATTTAATTCATCAACAATTCGTTCATCGAGGGATTTGAGTCCCTTGTATTCATAAAGCCCCCATTTTAAATAATGGTCAAGCTCCCATCTAAGAAGGTCTCTGTCAAAATATCTTTTTGATGCAAAACAGTTTTCGTTTAATGGCTGCATATTGCGATGCATTTTTGATAGTAGATCAACAGCTGCAAGATACCATTGTTCAATCTCTTTTGCAGAGCAGGTTTTAATTTTGCTGTTTAAGGTTTCATTTCCCAAATCTTCTAAAATCAGACATTCCTCATCTGCAGCATTGAGATATATTTTGGGAACTCTAAGTTGAGAGTCAGTCATGAATCTTTGTATATTTACAAAAGAGAGCTCTTCAGATGTTTCAAGGGACTGAACTTCGTCACTGACCATAGGATCTTTTGGAAGTTGCATAACAACAGCAGTTGACGGAGCTGTTAATCCTTTTAATTCTATTCTGAAATACCTTCTGCTGGAGGCTCCCTTTTCCATCTCTGTTTTTGATATAATTTCAGCATCGATGCCAAATGTCTTTTTAACAAGAGTTTCTAAATCCAATTTTCTTCTCCGGGAGCAAAATTCATGAGATTAACCTTAAAATAATTATTATTTTATAGTAAACAGTCTAACAAGTGTATGATTATTTTATTATCTTGTCCAAGTATGCATTAAAAAAAAATATGAAAACAGTAAAAAATATTGTTAATGATA
>JAFGVO010000041.1 GCA_016937935.1 Deltaproteobacteria bacterium
GGCAGACAAAAAGGAAGTTTTTCCTTTTTACAAAGGTCTGTAAACATTAGTGATGCCAGATAAAATTCCATACTGCCAATTAAGCCGATAAAATGAGAAAAGTCTTCTCCCGTCTCTTCAAAAACATGCTCAATCCACCTTGCCACAAGTCCTTCACCTGAAACTTTATACCCTCTTAATATGAGACCAAGCTTTACAAAAAAGCGCTTTACAGGCCCCTCGTAAAAATAATTTTTACTGTTTTCATCAAGCTTTAAAACCTTAAAGCCTCGGACACTTCCATCAGCAGCAACTTTAACTTCAAGGTTTGCAACCGCAAGATTGTCCTCATAATCTAAAAATTCCGCCAGCTTTTTATACCCCTGTGTACTTTGTAATTCAGTTGCCCAGTTGCTGATTCTGACGAGACCTGAGGAAGCATCCTTAAAAGCGGCCGCCATATCATCAATTGCAGATTTCATGTCTGTAAGAATATCGATTCTGCGCCTTGTAAAAAACATAGGACCCATAATACTCTGACTGTCAAACTCATCCCTTAAATCAACAAGGTCCTTATAAATATTAGTAAATACTGCGCGATACTCTTTGTTATGAAGCAGTTCCCCTGCAATATCCTGTCTAAATATTGTGGTATTCAAATCAGCAGGAGGAGTGCACAAAACTGTTTTTAAAAATTGCAAATTATACGGTTTCTGATCTTTATCATGATGCATGAAACATTTTTCAATCAGATCATCAATAAACAGATCCTCATAAAAACAGTCCCTGTCAAAATAAGATTCACAAACAGTCTCATCATCAAGAAGATGGGAGAGGGCTCCTGAAGAGTCACCGGTTGTAAAAGCATAATTTAATCCATCTTTAAAACTTACACTTTTAGAAAACAGCACAGGATTATTATTTAATAAATCAGGTAAATTCTTCATCTATTCCCATTTTTTTTACTTGTATTCATAAACAAATATTAACCCCACTTTAAACAGAATTGCAATTGAATGGTATTATTAAAAAATCATTACCAGAATGTGGAAAAAAATCTATCATTAAACTATCACTTCATTAATTCACCATTTGTGTAAAACAATAAGAACGTAAATTTAAATATCAATTTATCGACTTAATATAGATTAGTAATATTTGACAATTGAACTTAATATATATAATCAACCTTACCAATAAACAATAAACAGGTAAAATATAATATTATTTACCTAAAATTAAATGGAGTCTTTTATGAATCAAAAACATCTATTACTTTTAATTATTTTAAGCTTTTTAGCTTTAACTTTTGCAGGATGCGGAGGCGGCGACAGCTCAAATTCTGACGATACGGCCGATACAAGTGACGATACTGCTGATACAAGTGACGATACTGCTGATACAAGTGTCGATACTGCTGATACAAGTGACGATACGGCCGATACAAGTGACGATACGGCCGATACAAGTGACGATACTGCTGATACAAGTGACGATACTGCAACAGACAGTGGTACCGAAATTAATTGTGATGATAATTTAGAGTGTACAGAAGATATTCTGACAGCAGATGACACCTGTAAAAATATTATAAATAACAGCTATTGCGTTATTGATGATACATGTTTTGCAAACGGTGACGAAAACCCTGAAAACCCTTGCGAAATATGCGATTCAGTATCTGATACAACAGGATGGACCGCCAAAGCCGAAGACGAGTCCTGCGGATTTTGCAGGCAGTGCAGTGCTGATGCAAAATGCGAAAAAATGCCTACTTGCTGCGATTTATCTGAATTCAGTGGAAATACTACCGCTTGCGGAAATCTTACAGATGAAGAAATCCTTGTAGAGCCCGGTTGCGGTATGGGTCAGGGCATTAGTTCAATCAGTGAAATATATAAATCATATACCTCAACATCCTATGCCTGCCAGGCTGATGGAACATGGAAATCCACTTACGGAACCGGAGGAATAATTTACGACGCCTATAATCAGTCAATGGAATACAAAATAACATGGAATGCAAATTGCCCTGATGGAATTGAGGATATAGTTCTTACATGCGAAAAAACATGTAACTTAAACACCCTTCCATGGACTCTTCAGGGAGGTTTATGTGCCAGTTTTATTTCAAACAACAGTGTATCAAATGGTGCAACTGTAGGTATGGTAAACTGTGAAAAAGGTGAATCAACCTGTGCCGAAACAACTGTTACATGTGAAAACAGCAGCTGGGTTGATTTATCAACAACTGACATTGCAGCTCCTGCATCTACAGCTGACAACCACATGGACAGATGGTTTTCAATTAAAGACGGAGTGGAAACCGAATTAAAATCAGAAGTCTGCCTTGACATAAAATGCCAGGCAATCCTGCTTGCTGATGAAATTGGATCCAAATACTTTTTTGGAAATTGTTCACATACATACAGTTCATATTATACCGTTGATTCCGGACAGATAATCCACCCGTCTTATTCATATACAACTCCAACAAGTGGATCAGGAAGCTCATCGGATTCATACAAATGTAACAGCGATGGTTCATGGAGTTATAGTACTTCGGGTATTGGTGGTGGTGGTGGTGGTACTAATCCAGGATACATATGGTACGATTCCTGGTATGTTGATACTGTACAATTATACAGCACACAGTGTAATGATTCATGCTCTACCAGCTGGGCACCAAACTACACATATATATCCCTTAATGGATTAAGCATTACTGTACCTCATAATGAGTCTTACAGCAGATGTGTTTACGAAAATGGAAATCTGGTAAACAACTCTGTTTACGGCTGTACAACTGATGCAGATAACGTATTGAGCAAAGATACAACTGCCAGATGGACTGATTTTGGAACTGACAGCACCTGCCCTGCCACAGTAGCAGCTTTTAACAAAATTGCTGCATCAAACGATCAGATTACAGCCTGTGCCACAGACAACTGCGTTGTATGGAAAACCACCTACGGAAACATGACAAAAACAACAGATATTCTCTGATATCCTTAGTTTCTCATAGAAATTTAACCTGCCCTTTTCAATTTTAATTTCAGCAAAAATCTTTGTATTATCCAATAACGGGACAACTTTATAACCAGCCATTGAGACATTTTAGCAGCCTCTTTACACTTAAATTTTCAAAGAAGTGACCCACAAAAAAATCTATTAAAATGAAAGGAATATTAATGAAAAAATATTTACCATGGCTGACTGCATGTCTGTTGTCGTCCATTATGACAATTTCGTGCAGTAATAAAAGCAATTCTTCAAATGATGAAAGTATTGATGACAGTAGTAATGATACAGAAAAAATAAATAGTACCGAATCCGAATCTGAAACAAATACAGATTCAGTTGAAGATGAAAGCACGGACTCTGATACCCGGACAGATTCAATTGAAGATACTGACACGGGATTTCCAGTCTGTGACGAACCAGTATCAACGACGTATACAAATACAGATGGCAATCTGGTTATATCCCGCAAGCAGTACCAAAACCAGCTTGAAGGATTCTGGCTAGGGGAATCCATTGCCAACCATACGGGTTTGATTACCGAGCTTGACAAAGACGGTACAACAACTGAAAAATCAGATTTTTACACAGATGCAAACTGGGGACTGCCCGATCCTGTTGTAGGTTCCTGGGTCACAGGAAAACCTCCTATTGTTGATTTTGTTCTTAATCGCACAAATAATATCTGGAGATCGGATGATGATACAGACCTTGAATATATCTACCTTCATCTCTTGAGCACTCTTAAAACAAGTATACTGACTCCCGAACAAATTAGAGACGGATGGATTGCATATATCTGGGACGAAACAAAAGAAACTCCATATGGCCTGGACTGGGACGGAACTTATCAAAACTGGCTGTGGGTATCCAATCAGTCCGCCCACACTCTGATGCTTGAGCAAAATATGGTTCCTCCTGACACCAGTGACCCGGTTAACAATAAAAATTATCTAATGATTGACGCTCAACTTACTACAGAAATTTTTGGAGTGTTTGCGCCTGCTCGCTGGGATGTGGCTCTGGATATGGCTTACCTGCCGATACGCACAACAGCAAGAGACGAAGCTGCGTGGATATCTGAATTTTACGTAATAATGCACTCACTTGCATCAGTAGTTGATCCTGAACTGACAATGGAAGAAAAAGTAATGTGGCTGGCAAAACAGGCAAGGAAACGTCTTCCCGAAGACTCTTTTGCTTCTGGTATGTACGATTATGTGCTTTCAGAATTTGAGAAAAATCCCGATAACTGGGAAGACGCGAGAGATCAGGTCTATACGCACTATCAGGACAGCTCCAACGACGGGTACCGATTTTTAAATGCATCAGATGCAGGAATCAATTTCGCTGCCAGTCTTGTCAGCCTGTTTTATGGCAGAGGACATCTTCCCCGCACTATTCAAATAGGATCTCTTGCCGGCTGGGACTCAGATAATCCAACAGCAACATGGGGAGGGCTGTTGGGATTTCTCCTTGGAGCTGACGGTGTCAAGTGCGCTTTTGCCGCCCCGGATCTGGAATACGGATATCTCATCAGCGCCACCAGAAAAGACCTGCCGGATCATACACCTGACAGCCCCGGGGAGGACAACTTTACCCTTATGGCCAGTCGTGGTTTAGAAATTACTGATCGCGCAATTGTAGAAGAGATGGGTGGAACTATCGATACAGAAAACAACAGCTGGATAATACCGGTTAAAGATTTAAACATTCCTTATGGAACAAAAATAGATAAATGAAATGGAAGGAAAAAAATGCAAAAAAAATTAATGAAGTTCTTACTGGCAATGCTTGTTACGACCGTATCTATGGCCTGCAGCGATAACAAAAAATCA
>JAFGVO010000042.1 GCA_016937935.1 Deltaproteobacteria bacterium
AATTCAAGTTCCTGTTTTACAACAAGTGTATCTCCGTCAGTTACATGAATTACGAACCAGTTATACGCATTTTTATCAATATTCTTTTTGCTATTTTCAGCCTCTGGACCGGCTTTGAGAGCTAAAGTTTTTTCAGCATTCAAAGATTTTTCAGCATTCTCACAAGAAGGACATTTTAAACATACAGGACATGGTTCACAGGAAACTTTAGGCTGACAGGCCTCAATAAATAAAAACAACAAAATCAAAACAAAACTTTTATTCATTAAATTGAATATCATAGCTCTATTTACAAAGACTTTACTTCTTCATATTTTTAAAACTGAAAATTTTAGATAAAGCCTCAGATAAAGATTTCATATCAAATGGCTTGCTGATAAATCCTGATGCACCATTATCAATGATATCACGAATATTTTCTTCCTCTGTGTATCCCGAAGAAATTAATATTGAAATATCATCTCTTATCTCTTTTAACTTGAAGAATGTCTCTCTTCCTCCCATGACCGGCATAATCATATCAAGTATTACTACATCAATTTCATCTTTACAGATTTTAAAAGCATCACAAGCCATTTTTCCATTTGGAAATGTTATTACTTTATATCCCAGTTTCTGCAAAATTCTCTTTGCTGATGTTCTAAAGAGATCCTCATCATCAACCAGCATAATTTTTCCCGAATTTGTATTTTGTTTAATGAAATTATCAATTTCGAGAGTGCTTTTAATAAATTCAGAAGGTCTGATGTTATTAAGCTCCGGAAGATCAATTACAAAACTTGTGCCTCCGGAATATCCGTCATCAATATAAATATCCCCATCATGTTTTTTTATGGTTCCATAGGCCATTGAAAGCCCAAGGCCTGTACCCTTACCCTTAGATTTTGTAGTAAAAAAAGGTTCAAATATTTTTTTTCGAAGATGAGCTGGAATGCCTGACCCTGTATCAGAAATAACAATCCTGCATATTTTTTTACACGAAAGAGAATCACTTGCATCAGTAAAACTTTCGGGCATGCTCAGGGTTGAAATTTTAATATTGCCACTTAATTCCATGGCATCTTTTGCGTTCATGCAGATATTCATAATCACCTGATTTAACTGATCGGGATCAGCTGAAACAGGCAGATCTTCTTTTGAAAGATCCAGTTCTAATTTTATCTCTTTAGGCAGTGTACGTGAAAGTATTATGGAAATCTCTTCAACAATATCATTGAGATTAACATTGATAAAATTCATTCGGTGACGCCTTGCAAAACTTAAAAGTGTTCTGGTAAGACGACTTCCACGTTTACATGCATTTAAAATATCTTTTACATCATCAGAATACGCATGACTGTCTGACATCTCCGCATCCATGGCAGAAGCAACAGCCATAATAGAAGCCAGAATATTATTCATATCATGGGCAATACCACCGGCAAGATTTCCCAGTGACTCCATTTTTTGAGAATGAAGAAGGTCATCATCTTTCAAATCTTCATCTAAAGTATCAATCCTGTCAATTTTTACCATCTTATATTCAGTGCCATTTCCGCCGCTTAATACCAATCAAAAATATCATTTTTAAATACTAATGATGGATTGTAATTCGGATTATAATATTTGGAAATACTGCTTGTTTGTATAGGTGTTTTATTGATACAACATCTTACCCGCAAAATGTTTGCTGTTTATTAAATAACAACAATGTTATTATTAGGAACAGGAGGACTAATTATGAGAAATTTTTATTTTTTACTTTTAACTTTTATACTGTTCACTCAACTATATGCATGCAGTGACGCCAAACCAGCTGACAACAACGGAATTGACACAGAAATCAATTCCGACAGCGATTCTGATTCTAATTCCGATACTGACTCTGACACCGATACTGACTCTGTCAGGGGAGTTACAGGTGACTGTTCTGATGATTCTGACTGTACAGGTGGAACATGTGAATTAGTACAAAATTGGCAGACATGCATAATTCCTGTAAATGAATCGACTGATCCAACATCCGGTGGCGGTATAGGAATGGATGAATGTATTAACTCACAGGATTGTCCTGATGGTGAAAAATGTTATCTTGAAATTCAATGTATGGGCGCCTGTTTTGAGCAAAATGTCTGCAAAAAAGATGAGTGCCAAAATGATACTGACTGTCCTGACCCTGATAACCAGATCTGTGTTCCCGCAGGAGCATATATGCACCCTGTTAATACATGCAGATATACCACATGTAAAACTGACTCGGATTGCCATGATGGCAGTAACGGCAAATGCATACCTTATATCAGCAGCTGCTATTCACTTCCACAGGCATTTTCGGGGTTTTATTGCCACTATTTAGAGAATGAATGTTTCAGTTCAAGTGACTGCAATGGTGAAATGTGCATGCCTTCTTATGGCGATTCTCCTGGCTTTTCCTGTCAAATGGAGATGTGCCCTGCAAAATAGCAGAAAATTTAAATTCTCTCTCGACTATTATAAAAGTTTATTGATATACAATTTTATATGGAAACTAAACTAGCACCAGGATTTTTAGCCGCATCTCCTCAAATTGAAGATCCGTTTTTTAAAAAATCCCTTATTTTTCTTTTAGAACATAATGATGACGATGGAGCCTTTGGCCTTGTTGTTAATAAAACTGCATCAATTTCAATAGAAGATATTGCAAACGAATTATCCATACCTTTCAATATAAGCAAAGATACTTTTGATTTGCAAAAGGTATTAATTGGTGGCCCTGTATTGCCCGAAGCGGGCTGGGTTATTCATTCTCCTGAAAAAATTTATGCCCAGTCAAAAATATTCAATAATATTGCCGTTACAGCCTCAAAAGAAATTTTAGAAGATATCTTTAACGATAAAGGACCATCAGAATATATTTTCTGCCTGGGATACGCAGGCTGGGGACAGGGTCAGCTTGTTGAAGAGATAAAAAATGGCTCCTGGCTGCATATTCCTTTTGACGAAAATATTATATTCAATACACCCTTGAAAGAGCGCTGGCATGAGGGGATATCAAAACTCGGAATCAATCCTGCATATCTTTCATCCGGCATTAAACCTGCTGCAGCAAACTAATGAAAAAATATCTTATTAAAATTTCAACTCTCTTTTTTTTAACATTGATGATTTCCCATGTGGCAATGGCTAAAAATCATACAGCTTCAGAAAATAAGAAAGTCAAAACAAAAACTAAAGCAGGTATGGAAATTAATTATTCCACTTCACTCTATGGAGCTTTGTTTGGAGCCGAACGATTTTATGACAATAACGGTTTTGGACTTGAACTTAAAATTGGAAAAAGAGACTGGCGTTTTTTCGCAGCCATACAATTTAACAGATTTAAAAACAGTGCTATTGATTACAATGCAAAAGATTCTGTCTTGAATATTGGCGCTGGATTTTCTAATCTATATTTTAACAGACATATGGTTTTTAAATTTAGCGCAGGTCCAGCTTTTTTGCTAAATGACAGCCTTGAACATCAAAAAGGCTCCTCTGGATTTTATGTTGATTTAAAACCTTTAGGATTCAGAATAAGACTTTCAAAATCTTATATTGATATTTTTCCCATAACATTATTATGGGAGATGCCTGCAACCACCTCTGTTCCAATTTTATATATAAACTACAGATTTGCCGTTAGTGCAGGGTTTAACTTTTAATTATGAAAAAATTCAAATATTCAATCTATACATTCCCCCTGTTGTTTACGCTCCTATTTTCTCTTCCAGCGGTTTCCAGCGACAAAACTGTCAATGATTATAGTTATTATATTGGATTCAGTGCATTTGGTTCACTATTTTCCGACATGGATGGAATGTCTAATAATGCTGTTGGATTTGGTGAAACAATAACGGCCGGTGCCAGAGTAAAAAATATTGGATCATATTTTAAAATATCAACGGATAGATGGCTTGCAGCTGAGACATCAATGGGAATAAAAAAAGGTGTCCTGAATTTCGCATTTGGCTTTGAAACACTTTTATTTAAAAATCGAATTAGAATGTCAATAGAAGCAGGAACTTCCACTTTAAGATTTAATACTGCCTTTGATGAAAAAGGATCCACTGGAATTTATGCAGGATTTAATCCAGGAGCTTTAAGATGGTATCCTGGAAAAAAGAAAAAATTTGTCATCGAACTGACACCCTTTATGCTGGCTGTTCAAAAACCCGTATTAAAACAACCTGTGATATTAAGAGTTGAATACAGAACTGTGTTTGGAATTGAGGTGCCCTTTTGAAATCAACGCTTAAAATATTGTTAGTTGTTATTTTTTTTAATATATTTTTAATCGTAACTACTGACGTAATGGCTTACGAAATCCAGACCGGTTTAACCCATGACTGTCACGAACAGATGGCAATGGACTCTTTTGAAACTTTTATACAAAATAATAATGTCACAAACTATAATAATTTAATACTTCCCGCAGACAGCTCCTGGGACAGTTATTCTGATTATTTTTTTGGAAATCTTCTTGAAAGTTATACAGATAAAAAGATTCGTTTTATTGCAGCAAGCCTCTTGATTGGGGTCAGATGGCCGGATGAACACGGTCTGAGTGTAACCAGCACAGAAGCTCTTTACGCCAACCATGGAGATCCCGATAATCAGTTTGAACACTTTTTAAGGTCTCAAGATGATGACTATATAGAAGGAAATATAACAGCTCTCTCAAAATCAAAAATATTTTTTCAGAATAGAGTTCTCAATGCGGCATTATACCTTTTTGAAAACCCTGATGACAGAATAGTAGAAATTAAGGAATATGTTGAGTTTTATGGAGTTATAACATTCCAGCTATTTGCACCCGCATATTATCTTGGTACGGCAATGCATTCCCTTCAGGACTCTTTTTCTCATACAGTCAGAACTGATGATCTGAAACAGATATTAAGTGTTTTAAACTTTGCGGATGCAGTAACAGAAAATTTTAATGAACAAAGAGACGGCATTGCCCATTCATATCATATGGATGAGTGTAAAAGTGACGATGACAATAAACAAATAATTAAAGTCTCAAAAAAAGTATCTTTACAACTGTTACAAATACTATCGTCAGATTCTATCAATGATGCAGAGACAATTACTGATAATATTATTGAAGAGTGGCTGACATATAAACCGGGATGCGGATTTGATAACAACTATTGTAATTCAAAATGGCTGCCGGTAATAAGGCAGGATCCTACAGCTCCTTTTTTAACCTGTAATGTTTCAACAGTGGGGTATAAACATTTTTCACTCATTGAAGCTATTGATAAACTCTTATTTTAATAATGAATAAAAATATTTTTAAAAATGCCGCCAATATAATTGAATCTGTTCAGGTTCCTGTAATTGAAGGCACTGTTATATCAGCGGGTGAACTCTATTTTGAAGCATCACTTCCATTTGCAAAACCCGGAAGCATTATTGAATTTGAAGCTCTGCTGGGACAGATCATTTCAGTCAAAGACAACAATGCCCGTATCGCACCATTGAACTCTGCCCCTATGCCGGCTGTTGGAGATAAAGTAACACTTAAACAAAAGAACTTCATGGTGTCATGCGGACAATCACTCCTTGGTAGAGTTATTGATCCCCTTTATAATCCCCTTGATGGAAAAGGACCAATTGAAAATGTGGAATTTAACAGTGTGGAAAAAATTGCCATTAACCCTTTTGACAGAAAAAGAGTTGATACTTTTTTACCAACAGGAATAAAAGTTATTGATGCGATGCTTAGCCTAGGTAAAGGTCAGAGAATAGGCCTTTTTGCAGGCCCAGGTGTCGGCAAATCCACACTACTTGGAGATCTTACAAAAAACAGCGGTGCAGATGTTAACGTCATCTGTCTTGTTGGTGAAAGGGGAAGAGAGGCCAGTGAATTTGTACATGAGATACTTGGAGAGAAAGGATTAAAAAATTCAGTAGTAATTCTTGCAACGTCAGATTCACCTCCCGCCCAAAGAACTCTGGCTCTTTACTGTGCAACCACAATAGCAGAATGGTTTCGTGACGAAAAAAAGGTGGATGTTCTTTTTCTTGTAGACTCCCTTTCAAGGGTTGTAAGGGCAAAACGTGATATTGATTTTTCCCACGATAAACAAAATGAATCTGCGGGATTTCCCTTATCAGCATTATCAATACTTCCAAACCTTTTAGAGAGAGCCGGCTGCGGAATAAATGGCACCATAACAGCTGTTTACACGGTACTTACAGACAGCTCAAATGATGACCCGGTTAAAAATGAACTTCAGTCACTTCTTGACGGGCATATTTTTTTAAATAAAAATCTAGCTGACATGGGTCACTGGCCGGCCATTGATATTTTATCCTCTGTATCAAGGGTGATGAAACTGGTAAAGAATAAAAAAGATCTTGAAAATGCCGAAACGTTAAAAAGAGTAATTGCCGCATATAAAAGCAATGAAGATCTTATTTTACTAGGTGCATACCAAAAAGGTTCAAGCAAAGATACAGACATCTATATAAAAAACAGAGATGCCATTGAAAATTTCCTGACTCAAAAAACCGATGAAAATTTCAATATTAAAGACACTCAATCTGAACTTGAAAAGCTTATAACACTATTAAGATAACTTGATTAAACCTGTAAAAAAGAAAGCAATATAAAAATGACTTTACAGATAACTACACTTTGCGAGAACACCGCCACATTTGGTTACAAGGCTGAATGGGGCTTGAGTATGCTTGTTAATTATAATGATTTTACATTTTTACTTGATACAGGGATGACAGATATTGGGGTTCAAAACGGGTTAAAACATAATATTGATTTTAAAAGTATCAATTCTATAGTTTTAAGCCACGGGCACCTGGATCACACCGGGGGACTCTCTTATTTTCTTGAACATACAGGACCTGTAAATGTAATTGGACATCCGGATATTTTCAATCGCAAATTTTCCACAAATCATCAGGCTCCTGATGATGACATATCAATGCCTTTTACAAAAAACGAATATGAAAAAATGGGTGCACTTTTTACATTAGCTAAAGACCCTGTAGAGATAGCTCCTGGAATAATAACAAGCGGTGAAGTTAAAATGGAAACTCCTTTTGAAAAACTGGACTCTTCACTTCTATCTGAAACTCCTAAGAATCAAAACTCAAAACGAGTTTTAGATAATTTAAACGATGACCTTTCCATTGCCATTTCAACACCAAAAGGCCTCTTCATACTGCTCGGCTGTGCCCACAAAGGCCCGGTAAACATAATTAAACACTTTATAAAAATAACAGGAGAAAAAAGAGTTTACGGAGTTGCCGGAGGGTTGCACATGAGCCGGGCAAACGAACAGAGAATAAAGGAGACCTCCTCATTCTTTAAAGAGTGTGGAATAAATAAAGTAGCAAGCAGCCACTGCACAGGATTTAATGCAACATCATATCTGTCAAAAGAGTTTCAAACAGGCTTCATACACAACAACTCAGGAAAAAAACTAATATTTGATGAGCTTTAAACAGTATTAAAGATCATCAGAATGAATTTTTTTTAGCTCTTCAAAATCAATTCTATCTTTTCCCCTTAATGATTCACTTTTTGCAAAGAGAAGATCCTCAAAAGATACAACACTCATTAAAATGCCTTTAATCTCCATCTGTTTTGAATTTTTTATTATTTCATCTGTTTTTTTTGAGCACATAGATGTCAGCAAATCTATTTGATTTGGTTGTGCCCCAAGAGTAATAACCGTTCCTTCTTGAAGAAATGAGGATATTTCTATACCTGCCCCCCCAAAACCAAACTGTTCCAATGCTTTTAAAATCCTTACAGCATTTTCTTTATGCGGTAATACTAATAAATCAAAATCCATTGTTGCCCTGATAAAACCGTAATGGGCTACAGCAAAACCTCCACATACCGCAAATTCAACATGTTCCTTATTAAAAAGTTCAACAAGTTCTTTCATATCATCAGAAAAATACACTATTTCCAGCTCCGGATGGTGACAATTTTTTCAATGGGTTTATAAGACGGGTTCATATTATCTATCATTTTCAATAATGCCTCAACTCTCTGCACGGGAGACATTTTTAATACATCTTGACGGCGTACTTCATCTTGAGATGACAACTTGTTTATTCTTACAATTTTTTCTAAACTCACAATTCACTACTCCTGAATTAAACAAACCGTTTATTATGCTAGTAAAAAACGGACTAATAAACAAGACATTGTTTTTAAGAATCTTCATAGGGCAAACAACTGTTCTTTGATGAAATTTGAATTTTTTAGCGTTTCAGGCCTGTTGGTCTGAAACCCATACCACCGGCCATCTGGATAAATGAAGTAACTCCCCCGTCAAGATCACTTGTCAGTTCAAATCTAATCTCACCGTTTTCGATAACTTTTATTCCAAGTCCTCCACTTAACTGTTTTACCGTATTCTCATTTTTTTGAAAAACCTCACTGTATCTGGCTATTATATAAAAAGGATCAAAATCATACATCCCCTGCGCATAAAAGCCCTGATTACTTATTCCGTTATTATTTTGAAGACCTGTCTTCTTATAAATGTACTCACCTTTAAGCTGGAGCCCTGCAACTTCCAGATTAAGATCTCCACCTGCAAGAACCGCATCACTTTTAAAATCTGTATTAAAAAGTGCTGCAACTGAGCCGCCAAGTTCAAGATGTTCAAAAAGAGGCACCCCGACTCTTCCCCCGAGTGCCATAGTTGCATTTATATAAGTTAAATCCCCGTTATCATCTTTTACACTATAGCCAATACCATTTGTTCCAAAGGCTACAACATTTAAATAACCGGCATCAAGATAGAACTGCCCTCCCAGATCATTCCAGCTGTCATGGGTTTCATCAACCGCAAGGGGACTGCTTACAAAACGATGATCAATAGACGGGTACTCAAGGTAGGCAATACCAAAAGGAACATCAAACTGCCCGAACATAAATCCAAAGGCCTCAATCTTTTTAGTTTTAAAAAAATAATTATCACCGTTTCCCGCAATACCCCCATCAATGGTAAATGCGCCTACTCCAAATGAGCCACTATCAGCGTTGTATGCAATTGCTGCAGCAACAGTAACCGTCTCATGAAGGGGCATCTCTAAATCCATTTCAAGCTGACCAATTTCAAAGTTATCAGGGGCGTCTTTTCTGAAAACATAATAAAAATCCCCAAAGGCATACATGTCAATTGGTATCAGATTTGTTAAATCTCCAAGCTGTCTGTTTGCCTGCTTAAGTTCCTGATCTACTTTTTTCTTTTGACCTGTTAAATCCTGTTCATGTTTATCAACATGTTTTTTCATATCATCAACTTCAACAGAGACCTGTTCCCATTTTGATTTCTCTTTTTCAATTGGAACAACTAACTCTATCTTTTTTTCCAGACTCTTTTTTTTATTTTGAAAGTCCTGTTTTGATACTTTAAGCAGCTCAGGATCAACACCGTTCTTCTCTGCTTCTTCTAATTTAAAAATACTCTCATCAACTGATTTAAGTTCTGCCTGAAGTTTAATTTTCAATTTTTTCTGCTCTGGTGTAAGCTCCGGCAACGGTCCGTCTACAACAACACCTGTACCAACAAGTCTTGTTTTTAAAACCACAATTTCGTCATTAAGCTGACTCTGTGATTCTTTGAGATTTTCAAGTTCCAGAGTTAATTGTTTCAAAGCTGCATCAGAATCATTTTTGACATCTGTTTTTTCCTCTGCAAATATTTCTGTTGTTATAAAAATATTTAAAATTCCCAATAGAATAACAACCCCATTTATAATTTTTATATTACTGAATGATTTCATACTCATAACTCCTAAATTAAACCCAGTTTAATAAAACGGACTGTTTCAGAGAAAATTAATAAAAACTGCAAAGTTAAAGTAATTATTATTGAATCAGTTAATTTAACCTGTTAGTTAATAAAATTAGAAAACAAATAAAAATTCCCTTTGGAAGGAGATACGTTTTGTCCAATATCGATAATGTTGAAACAGCTGATGCGGTAACCGGCGAGCCCGGCTACTTTAATAAGGTTTTTCGTTTAAAAAAACTTGAAAGTATTTTTCTCTTTATAACATCAAAATGTCAGTCCAACTGCAGAACATGTTTTAATCACGGCAATTTAAACCGTGATGACGATCTGACTTTTGAGCAAATTGAAACAATATCAAAAACATCTGGCAAATTTGACAAGCTCTGGCTCTCAGGAGGTGAACCCTTTTTAAGAGATGACATGGTTAAGATTATTGTTATGTTTTATGAGAATAACGGCATTAAAAGCATCAATCTTCCAAGTAACGGTATTGCCAGAAACAAAATCATAAATATGACAGGTGAGCTTCTTGAAAAATGTCCCAAGCTCTCTATTTATCTCAATTTTTCTTTGGACGGACTTGGAAAAACCCACGACAGCATAAGAGGTGTTAAAGGCAATTTTCTAAAAACTGTAGGCACAATCGAAGAGATAAAAAAACTTTATTCTAAAAATAAAAACTTAATGGTTAACGTTGCAACTGTTGTAACAAAAGAGGGTTATAACGAGATGCTCGACCTTGCGGGATATGTTGCAAAAAAAAATTTCTGCGATCTTCACATTCATGAAATCTTAAGGGGTGAGGTTCCTGACCCCACATTAAAAGATCTCTCAATTGAAGAGGTTAAATCCCTTAATGACAAACTCTCTCCAGTTATGGATCTTGGAGCAAAGAGACTTTTTAAAGATCTTAAGCAGGGTAAAAAAATAGCCCGTCTTACATACATTGGAATCATGAGTTTTATGGACATGATCAAAGAACAGAATCATGATGGCCCCCACCACTGGGGGATGAACTGCACTGCGGGAAAAACAACTTTCGTAATTGACGCAAACGGCGATTTCCGTTCGTGCGAAATGCGCCCCCCAATTGGCAATTTAAAAGATTACAACTTTAATTTAAGATCTGCATACAATTCCAAAGCGATGCAGGAGGAAATATCCGCAATAGGGGGAGGAAAAAAGGCAGACTGCTGGTGTACTCACGGCTGCTGGATTTCATCATCATTAAAATTCAGCCCATGGTCAATGCTTGTAAGACTTCCAAAAGTGGCAAGACGCAAAGAGAGACTGATTAAACAGATGCCTCCACTTCCCGATGTTGATATTGCAGCAATAGAAGCAGCAGCAAAATACGATGACCCTCAAGAGAGTGTTAAAGAAGCCGCCGTATGAAAGTTGTAATAACTGCACACGGCTCAAGAGGTGATGTTTATCCAATGGTGGCTGTTGCACAGATGTTTGTAAATAACGGACACACAGTCACAATGCTTACACAGAACACTTTTCATGATGAACTGAAAAGCAGAAATATTAAAGGTGTCTATCTTTTTTCAGATATTACAAAAGAGATGCAGACCCTAAATGAAAACGCAGCCAGTGTTTCAAAATCTATAACTTGGGCTCAAAAATCCCTTAAGGACGAGTTTGAACACCTGAAAATTTTAGGCAAAGATGCTGATTTATTAATATGCACAAATAATGAATTTTCAGTTTCATCAATTGCCGAGGCCTATAATATTCCAGCATTCAGAGTTGCCTATATACCTTCTATCCCGGGTAAAAATGTGCCGCCTATTATTCCATGGCAAAATATTCCCGAATTTTTGTCTCCATCTGCATGGTGGCTGATTAATAAAGGTCTCGACTTTCTCGCTCTTAAAACTGCCAACAAACAGCGTCAGTCACTAGGGCTCAAACCAATAAAAAGCCTCTCAAAACACTTTATGGATACATACATAAACCTCTTTGGATTTAATAAAACTCTCGCACCTCCACACAGCTCCTGGCCTGAAAATTCACATACATATTGCGGTTATCCATTTGAAACTCAAAGTGATGATATTCCCAAAAACATTAAAGACTTTTTAAATAAAGGACCCTCTCCCATCTATTTAGGGTTCGGTTCTGTAACAGTAAAAAATCCCCAAAAATTTACTAAAATGGTTTTGGACGCCGCAAAAATGGCTAATGTTAGACTTGTTTTAAGCGAAGGATGGACAGGACTTGGTCAGGATGAGATGCCTTCCTATGCAATAAAAGCTCCCCAGTTATCCCACGACAATCTCTTTAAAAATATGGCGGCAATCTGTCACCACGGAGGAGCAGGAACAACCCACAGGGCGGCAAAAGCCGGAGTTCCCCAGTTAATTATGCCAATAATTGTTGACCAGTTCTTTTGGGGTGACAGAATTTCAAAACTCAACCTGGGGCCGAAACCAGTAACCCCTGGAAAACTAACATCTAAAAAACTGGCAAATCTTTTTATCGAAATCACAACAAATATTAATTATTCAAATAATGCAAAACGGGTGGCAAAAAAAATAAACTCCGAAAACGGCGCCGAAGAAATTTTTAATATAATAACAAAAAAAATGCGCCAGGCCGCTGCATAAATAAATGATTTCAATTAATTTAACGTCCTGTCGTTATAATATACGTTTAAAATATTCATTAGACATTAAAGATGCTTTATCTACTATTTTTTATTGCATATAAAAAATTTTAGTAACTA